>DATGQB010000072.1:0-15916 GCA_035304405.1 Edaphocola sp. | reverse complement strand
TTCTAAACAGTGCCAAACCCAAGAGAGAATAGAGGACTAATACGCATTAAAAGTCTTTAATCACCTTATGAGGGACAATAGTTCACCTCTATTCTCTTTAGGTTTTCGAATATCTTTTCTTGAAAATGCTGAATAGTGCTCTAAAATTTTCGAAAGTAAATTTACATACAAATCTAATAGTGAGGGACAGCAACGGAAAGCCCACAGCAGCGCATGAAGGCTCCATCAGTGAAAGCCAAAACCTAAACTATGCTGCTTGCTCATGCTCATAGCGCCAAAGCTCCGGCCTGCGCTGCGAGGACTTGGAGTGTATGGCCCGACCCGCCGCCGTCTTATTCCTTTTTTACCCTTAGTAGTGAACTGAGTTTATGCAGAAGCTCCAGCGGCGGCGGGGCACGCCCAAAATATCTACCATTCCGGGGAAACAATTATATTGCCATCGGACTATTCCATGCTAACGGAAGAATATTTTTCAGATTTCTAACGGCTCGTTAAACTCCAACAAGAATTCTTACTCTAAGAGCCATAATCAGTTTTATATTAACCCTTTAAATGTCGCTATTATGAGAAGATGGATACCCTTAGCGCTTGTATTGACCCTGATAGGCCTTTGTGTAGGCTGTACCAAATACAGTTTTATGCCCATGCACAAAAAGATAGTAGGCGTGTGGGGCTATGAAAAAGTGGTGCATCGCCCCGGCCTGCTAAAAAATAAGATAAACATTACCCGTGAGTTTGAGCATTGGGAGCTACACTTTCGTGAAAATGGCAGTGTGGAGGCCTATAACCTGAAAGACGGTAGCGATAAAATAGGACAATGGTATCTGGACGAGTACCGCTCTACCTATGTAGATGAAGATGGCAGCACTAATATGGAGTCTGAATACATACTGAGCTTTAACCTGCGCGACGCCAGAGGTAAAGAAGAGAATTATGTATGGAAACTCGGCACCGTTACCGCCAAAAGACTACGTGCATATGAAGACTTTGGGAAAGAAAGCCGCCATTATGTATTGTACCGCAAATAGACTTAAATCATTTGCTCTTTCTTGCCGGCGAGCAGGTAGAGCACAGCCATACGCACCGCAACGCCATTTTCCACCTGATCGAGGATGATGGCGTTGTCGCTATCTGCCACATCGGAAGAGAGCTCTACGCCCCGATTGATAGGGCCCGGGTGCATGATAACCACTTCTTTTTTAATGTCTTGTAGCAATTGCTTATTGACACCGTAGAACATGGCATACTCTCTGAGCGAGGAGAATAAGGGCTTATTCTGACGCTCCAGCTGGATACGCAAAACGTTGGCTACATCGCACCACTCAAGTGTTTCGCGAATGTTATAACTCACATTCACGCCTAAAGAGCCGATATGCTTAGGAATGAGTGTAGGCGGACCACAGACTACAACCTCTGCGCCCATCTTTTTGAGGCAATAAATATTACTCAAAGCCACCCTACTGTGCATGATATCGCCAATGATGGCAATCTTTTTGCCTGCAACAGTGCCCAACTTTTCTGTCATGGAATAACAATCCAGCAGCGCCTGGGTAGGATGCTCGTTGATACCATCACCCGCATTGACGATACTGGCATTGATATGCTTGGCCAGGAAGTGAGGGGCGCCACTAGCAGAGTGTCTCATCACCACTATATCTACTTTCATAGCCAGAATATTCTTGGCCGTGTCTATGAGCGTTTCGCCCTTGGCCACAGAACTACTCGAAGCAGCGAAATTGATAGTGTCGGCGCTGAGGCGCTTCTCTGCAAGTTCAAATGAAATACGAGTACGGGTGGAATTTTCAAAAAACAGATTAACGACAGATGTATCCCTCAGGCTCGGCACCTTTTTTATGGGTCGCTGTAATACCTCTTTGAACTGCCCCGCAGTTTTCAAAATCAGCTCAATATCAGAAGGTATAAGGTCTTTAATGCCCAAAAGATGTTTTACAGAAAGAGACATATATCGAATCTACTTTGAAAAAAAACTTTACTAAAATATTACAGCAAGATGACTTCATCTTTGCCATCACGCTCTTGCCAGAGCACTTTTACTTTTTGATTATCAATGGCGTCAACCGCCATGCCTACGTAATCTGGTTGTATAGGCAGTTCCCGATTAAATCTACGGTCTATAAGCACCAATAATTCTACATGAGCCGGCCTGCCATAGTCCAGCAGGGCATCCAGACCCGCACGGATACTACGACCGGTAAACAATACATCATCTATGAGAATGACATGCTTACCATCAATACTAAAATCCAGCTGCGTTTCGGAAGCTTGCAACAAACCACCCTTTTCGTTGAAATCATCCCGATAAAAGGTAATGTCCAGTTTGCCATATTCTACAGAAATATCGGGCAAAAAAGACTGCACTTTTTTATGAATTCTATCAGACAGAAAAACCCCTCTAGGCTGCAAGCCTATAAGTGCTGTATTTTCAAAATTCAGATGATTCTCAATTAGCTGATAGGCTAAACGAGTGATTGTGATATCTAAATCCTTCTGGATATATAAGGCTTTCATGAATAACTAAAGGAATTAAGGAGCGAGGCGATACTTCTCCCAGCATTCACCATTCCACTCAAAGACTATTCTATCATGTAATCTACTGCTTCTTCCCTGCCAAAACTCGATACGCTCGGGCTTCAGTGCATAACCACCCCAATGTTCCGGACGTTTGATTTCTTGTCCGGCCGCGACCTCAGCTACCCTTGCTTCCAGATGAGCTCTTGAAGGTATGCGGCTGCTCTGAGCAGAAGCAATGGCACCAATCTGACTACCCATAGGTCTGGAGTAAAAATACTCATCAGAATACTCTGGGCTCAGACGAGATACCCTACCCTCTACACGCACCTGGCGCTGCAGCTCGGGCCAGAAAAACAGCAAAGCAGCAGCGTCATTATGCGCTAGTTGCTGCCCTTTATGGCTATTATAGTTCGAAAAAAAGATAAAATTACCATCCTCCAAACCCTTTAGCAGTACAATGCGCGCATGCGGCTTACCTTCAGCATCGACCGTAGCCAGCGTCATGGCATTGACTTCCATACATTGGGCATGCTCTGCCTCTTTAAACCAGCGTTCAAAAAAAGAAACAGGCTTATCACCCGCATCTTTTTCATCTAAAGAAGAAAGGCAATAATCCTGTCTTATAGCAGCTAAACTATTGGAAAAACTATCCATTTATACAAACGGGAGTGATTACCGATTATTTAAGATCTGATGTATCCAAATATTTATACATTACCCACACCAGCAAAAGCACACCAAAAATGGTGAGGAAATAAGCCATCCCGTAGCCAATTTTATCGCCCAATTCGTAAAATGAATTCAATAATACCGTGTTCATGATTGTGTTTTTTCTTATTTGCGAAATTAGTACAAAATTCTTGATTAAAAAAAGCAAAAGCAGTCAGACAATATGAAATACCGGACACCCCTAATCATTTAAGATGCGCATCTACAGCCTGATATACGCGTTTGTCATCGCCAGCTGTCAGATTATGCACCAGTGCTACAACATGCACATTATCTAAATTCCAGAATTTATGCTTGTATTCTGTAGCATCGTTAGGGTCTAGCTTAAACTGATACAATACCTCATAGACCATGCCCGGCTGCTTAACACTGATGGAATCCAGAACAGTTGTACCATTTACCGGAGTGATAGCCTGACGGAGTACGTGCTGGTATTTAAAATTCTCGATAAAAGGTTCAATTTGGTTATCCACAATATTATCTTCTACCAGGAAAACACTCAAGGCATGGGGCTGAGCTAAAGCCTCGGTATAGGCCAGTCTCACGCGGATATCATACACATCTGCATCAGCATTGTAGCTGGTAGTAAGATACATATTTACAGGAGTGGATGGGTTTTCCAACATAGCCTCTTCCAGTTTGGAATCCCAATAGGCATCGGAAGCCAGCATGGTTTCTGTACCTGTGCCGAGATTCAGACGGTCAAAGCTGGCATTCGGTTTGTTTGGGTCTTTGCCATAAATCAGTTTGGCAATATCTTCACCTGCTTTGCTGCGCAAATCTTGTTTGCTGCCTTTATCATAGTTGGGTGCAGAAAAAGACAGCGCATGAATAGCCACTATTTTCAGGCGGTCCGGGTGCGCCTCTGTAAGCTGGGTCAGCTTTTCGGCCGCACGAGGACAGTTTGCGCATCGCACGCCGGTAAACTCTTCGATGTAGTAATTTTTGGTTTGAGGGGCTTCTACGCTAGCCACATACATAGTGTCCCAAGACTTGGAAGCACCATAATATACCCCTACCGGCTGTTCTTTACATGAGCTGAAAGCACCGGCAGCAAGCATAGCAAGCCCGGCTATAGAAAATTTAATTTTTCTCATCTTGAATAGTATCTTTTCTTGGCTACAAGAGTTCAAAAGTAAAAAAATATTTGCATTATAAAGACAAATATACCCTTTTGAGCAGCTTGCGGAGCGAGTATATTTTTTTAACCGTGGAAATAACTGTAATTTTATTGCCCCAAAATAAAGAGCAAAATTTATGCAAGAGAGTAAAAGACAGCGTCAGGTAGCACAGCTCATACAAGAAGAGATGAATACCATTTTTCAGAAGGAAGGCATCTCAATGGTAAAAGGCGGCATGGTATCGATTTCAAAAGTAACCGTTACGCCAGATTTGTTGGAAGCAAGAATATATTTATCACTGTTCAAAATTGAACATCCAGATATTCTTTTAGAAGAAATTAAAGCCAGAACTTCTCAGCTGAGAGGACTGTTGGGCAATAAGCTCAGACATCATCTGCGTAGAATTCCGGAATTGCAGTTTTTCCTCGACGACACACTAGATTATGTGTTTAAAATGGAAGAATTATTTAAGCAGATTAACGCTGAGCGCCAAACCAAAGACGACAATACAGCAAGCAGCGAAGAAGAATAAGCGCTGCGCCAAAGGTAGCAACTGCCTCATGCAAGCATAGCGGCTGCTACCTTTTTCTGAAGTGTGGCCCTTCCGGTATGATACACCATCGGCAGCCAGATTAAGCTCTGTACTTCTCTTTTCTACAGCATTTTCACATGAATCTTCCTTTTCAGATTGCTTTAAAATACTTCAAGAGCAACAAACGTACACAGGCAATCAATATCGTAAGCTGGATAAGTTTAGGAGCCGTAGCACTCTCTACCACGGCCATGATTGTACTATTTTCTGTTTACAATGGCTTGGAATCGTATGTAAAAAGCATGTACACGGCCTTTTACCCGGAGCTTAAGGTAAGTGCTGTCAAAGGCAAATTTTTTGAGCCCAACAGTAGGCAAATCGAAGCCATCAGCAATATTGAGGGGGTAGCTCATCTGGGCATGTCTGTAGAAGATATGGCTCTGCTGGACGGCAGAACGCATCAGAAAGTAGTGCGCCTCAAAGGGGTGAACAATGAATGGTTTGATGCCAATGATATGCACCAGCATATAAATACCGGCACTGCTTACTGGCCCGAAGGCCCCGATGTATATGCCAATATTGGCGTGGACATAGTAGCTGAGATGGGTATTGAACTAGACAACCCTTTTCAGAAAGTACTTTTATATTATCCGAAAACAGAAGCCGCAGTAGGAGCATTAAGCCTTGGCAATGCCCTAAACAGTCTGGCGCTGCACCCATACGCATCTTTTCATGTGCAGGCAGAGCTGGACGGACAGTATTGTCTTATTCCGCTAGAAGCAGCCCAAGAATTTTATGGGATAGGCAAAAAGATTTCTGCTTATGAAATTGCCCTAAAAGAGCCCAAATATCTCAAAAGGGTGCAGGAATCTGTAAGTAAAATTATGGGCGCCGATTATGAGGTATTGAGTAGAATAGAGCAAAATCGCACCCTTTTCATGGCTACAGAAATGGAAAAATGGATGATATATGGTATCCTCACCATGGTGCTTATCATAGCCTCCTTCAATCTTGTAGGTGCGCTATCTATGCTGGCGATAGAAAAAAAACAAGATATTTCCATTCTCAAGTCTATGGGCGCAAGGCCCCGTACCATCAAGCATACATTCCTTAGCCTCGGGATGCTCATTACAGGCACGGGCGCCATCACAGGTCTAGCGCTAGGGCTTATCATTGTATTATTGCAGATGCAATTTGGATTTATAGAAATGGGCGAAGGATTTGCTACTCCCTACCCTGTAGATATTCAAGGTCTTGATTTCGCGATAGTACTGCTGACGGTAATACTAGTGGGCCTGGCAGCCGCCTGGTATCCGGCTTCAAAAGCAGCCAGACAGCAACTTGTGTTTAGAGATGAATAGTAGAAAAGCTGATGATGATTAATTCTTTGTCTATAAATATTCCCCGGCCCGAAACCACCATCGAGCATAGCGATAAGCTATTGCTCATTGGTTCCTGCTTTACGGAGCATATGGGTAAGCGACTCCATGATGCCAAGTTTAGCATAATGGAAAACCCTCATGGCATACTCTTCAATCCTTTGAGTGTATGTAATAGTTTGCAGCAATACCTACAGGGTAGTCCGGTACGGGAAGAATTATTCGTGTACCTCCATGAGGTGTGGCATCACTGGGATTTTCACTCTCGGTTTTCCCATACAGATAAGGAGGCTGCCCGAATGGCTATGAACAATTCCATTTCAGCAGCACATCATTTTCTGGCTCAGGCCGACTGGCTAATGATTACTTTAGGTTCGGCATTTCAATACCATCTGAATGATGGCGATATACCGGTGGCCAACTGCCACAGAGCGCCCGGACAGTGGTTTGACAAGCGCTTGCTATCCATAACACAGATTACCGAGGCTTTGGAGCAATGCATTCAAGCGCTGAAACAATTCAACCCCAAACTCAAAATCATTTTTACCATCAGTCCGGTGCGACACATTCGCGATGGTGTCATTGCCAATAATCGTAGCAAGGCCAGACTTTTAGAGGCGGTGCATAGCCTGGTGGATACACATAGCCATTGTTTCTATTTCCCGGCTTATGAATTACTTATAGATGTATTGCGCGATTATCGCTTTTATGATATCGATATGGTGCACCCCAACTTTGCCGCTACGCAAACGGTATGGGAAGCTTTTGCTCAGCACTATTTAAGTGCAGCGGCACAAAAGCTGACAGACAAAATGCTGGCGCTGAGCACCGCCATGAATCATAAAATTCAGTTCCCCGGAACCAGTTCCCATAAGAAGTTTGGCAGAGATTTTCTGCAAAAAATCAAGCAATACCAGCTGGAATATCC
Source organism: Edaphocola sp. (assembly GCA_035304405.1). Classification (GTDB taxonomy): domain Bacteria; phylum Bacteroidota; class Bacteroidia; order Chitinophagales; family Chitinophagaceae; genus Edaphocola. Next base: position 8,695 of record DATGQB010000072.1, on the reverse strand, counting down.
CCATATTGATTTCAGTAAGGAAGAGGCATATTTCTCAGGGATTGCCAATACATAGAACTTCCCAGAGGCAGGTGTTTAGTTAGTCCATTGTTCGACTGATGTTGGAATAACGAGCAGTGAGCTTCAGGCAATATACCACGCTCGCACCAGGTGCGTACAAAGCTGCTGCATCAAAGCAAATTACCCCCTGCCCCCTCATCCGGAGCAATCTTAAGGGGGCTACAGATTCTTTTCCAAAGAAGCTTCGTGAAGGGCAGCATATAGCCCGTTAGGAATCTGCACCAACTCATCGTGTGTACCTTGCTCAGCTATTTTACCTTTATCCAATACAATAATTTTATTGGCTTTGCGAATGGTAGAAAGCCTGTGCGCAATAACAATCGCCGTTCTTCCCTGAATCATTTTGGCTATTGCCTCCTGAATCAGCATTTCAGACTCACTATCTACAGAAGAAGTAGCCTCATCTAGTACCAAAATGGAAGGGTTGTACAACAAGGTTCTGGCAAAGGATAGCAATTGTCTTTGCCCCTGCGATAAGGTACTGCCCCGCTCTTTGATCTGATGCTGATAAGCGCCCGGCAATTGCATAATAAAATCATGCACACCCAGCGAGCGGCATACAGCCTCTACCTCGCTAGTCTCAATATTGGGATTGCGTAGAGTCAGATTCTCCATAATCGTTCCCGAAAAAAGGAACACATCCTGTAGCACTATGCCAATATGCTGGCGCAAGGCATACACATCATAATCGTCAAGCGGCACATCATCAATATATATTGTGCCGGACTGTATAGGATACAGTTTGGTAAGTATGGAAATGATAGAACTCTTGCCTGCACCTGTATGTCCTACTAAAGCTATGGTCTCTCCCGGCTGCACTTCAAAACTAATATTCTTAAGCACAGGCTCTTCAGGTTTATAGGCAAATTGTACCTGCTCAAATCGTACAGCACCCTTGAGTTGTTGGGGTCTATAGCTGCCGTTATAATGCATGTAATCGTCGCTGTCCAAGACCTGCATTACCCTACCGCCTGCTATCAGGCCCATTTGCAAGGTATTGAACTTATCTGCCAGCATCCTCAGCGGACGAAACAGCAGGGTGAGATACATATTAAAAGCTATGATAGTACCCTGAGTTACATCAAAATTGAGCATTTGTGAGGTCCCATACCATACCAGTAAGCCCAAAGACACTGCCAGTATAATCTCCACTATGGGAAAAAATACAGAGTACGCGAATATCGATTTTATATTCGCGGTACGATGCTCATGATTAATGGCTCTAAACTTTTCCTGTTCCTTGCGCTCAGCAGCAAAGGCTTGCACCACATACATGCCACTGATATGCTCCTGCACGAATGCGTTTAATGCCGCAACAGCTGTTCTAACTCGGTTGAAAGAGGCGTTTACAGACTCCTTAAACCAATAGGTAGCCAGAACCAGCACCGGAAAAACCGCCAGACTGACCAAAGTGAGGCGCCAGTCGGTGTAGAGCATGATACCAATAAGCGCTACAATCGTCAGCACATCTGCGATGATGGCGATAAAGCCATCTGAAAACGAGCTATTGATAGCTTCTACATCATTAATGGTACGGGTAGTGAGCGCTCCTATGGGATTATTATCAAAGTAGCGTAAATTTTGAAAAATAATCTTTTTATGTACTTGAGTACGCAGGTCGTTGACTACCGTTTGCCCCAGCCAACTAGTGATGAACATAAAAATAAAGCGCAGCACTGTCTCCAGCAGGAGCAGTGCCAGTTGGACCACTGATATATAGATAAGTTGCTCCAGTAGTTTGTTTTCTACATACTTATCTATACTAAACTGAATCAAATATGGTCGCAATGGCGCCACAACAGCCAGCACAATACTCAGTATTACACTCCAGTAGAGGCGCGCCTTATAGGGCTTAGCGTAGGAGAGCATACGCAAAAACAAACCACTGTCAAACTTTTTTGTACCTGCTTTCAATTTTCGGATAGTACGTTCTTATGAAGTTGTATGGATAAATACACAGACTGCCCGTCTATGCAAGCCTGCTACTGCTCTACCCGAGCTGAATGTAACTGAGCCCGGCGAGCGCCAACAAAGATACAGTCAAATATATAAGGCTTCAACAGCATACTGCTATTGAAGCCTCAAAAAAATGTTATTTTATATGGGTTATACCGTAACAGAATCGTTCAGGTCGGCATCAACCAGAATACGACCGCAGTGTTCGCAAACGATAATTTTTTTGCGCTGCATGATTTCAGTTTGACGTTGAGGCGGAATAGTATTGAAGCAACCTCCACAGCTGTCTCTTTGCACCGGCACTACTGCCAGACCATTTTTGTAGCTTTTGCGAATACGCTCATACGCTTCGAAAAGTCGCTTATCTACAGTTTCTTTAGCGTGATTGGAGCGCTCCTCCAATTCTTTTTCTTCTGCTTCGGTTTCGCTGATTATCTTTTTGAGCTCTTGTTGTTTTTGTGCCAGCATTTCACGCTTAGCCTCCAACAAGTTCTCATTTTGCAGTTTCAGATGCTCGCGTTCTTGCAACTCTGTCTGTGCATCTCTGATATTTTTATCACACAAGCGCATTTCAAGATGTTGCATTTCAATTTCCTTTGATAAAGCTTCAAACTCTCTGCTGTTCTTTACGTTCTCTTGTTGCTTTTCATATTTGGCTATCAATGCCTCAGCATCTTTCTTAGCTTCTCTACGTGCAGCGATATACTCATTGATGGTGTTTATCTCCTGCTCCACATTATTGATGCGTGTTTGCAAACCTTCTACATCATCTTCCAAATCTTTAACTTCCATAGGCAACTCGCCTTTCAAAGTTTGCAAAGAATCTATTTTGGAGTCAATTTTTTGAAGAGAAAGCACCGCTGCCAATTTTTCTTCTATCGAAAAGTCTTTTGCTACTGTAGCCATATCAAAAATAATAATTTATGGGGTTTGTTTTTGTCTCAGACAAATAGACGGCAAAATTAGGAAATTTTTCATTTAATATATCCATAAAAATTTCGACAGTAAACTGCTCGGACTCATAATGCCCGATATCAGCAATGGAAATTTTAGTTTCGGCATCAAAAAATTGATGATATTTATAATCGGCAGTAATGAAAATATCGGCTGCGGCTGCTATGGCATTCGGTAATAAGAAGCTACCACTACCACCGCATAGGGCTACGCGTTTTATGGGTTTACCATGCCCGCTTGTGTACCTAATGACATCCAGCTGCATACGCTCTTTAATAAAACCCAGCGCTTCTCCAAGCGTCTTTTCTTCTGCCCAGCTGCCTAGCATTCCCGCGCCTAAATACTGATTGGCATTTTCCAGCTTTATCAATTCATAGGCAACTTCCTCATAAGGATGAGCTGCCAGCAATGCCTTCACCACGGAAGATTTCTGATGCTCCTGCACCAGTACTTCTAATTTAAATTCTGCCACCTCTTCTCTGGGGCCACCGGCTTTCCCAATGGTCGGGTTGGTGCTCTGGTCGCCTCTGAAAGTACCCGTACCCACACCCGCATAGCTGCATTCTGAATAGGCACCAATATGCCCTGCCCCCACTTGGAATAGTGATTCTCGCACTATATTCAGAGATGCCTGCGGCACATAGGTAATGAGTTTATACAGCTTGTGCGTCATAGGAGCCAGCACTTGAGTATGCTCCAACTCAAGCTTTTCTGCAATTTTGGCATTCACACCCCAGTGCATATTGTCAAGATTGGTGTGCGCTGCATAAATGGCGATATTATTTTGAATAGCCTTTATCACACATCGCTCCACCCAGTTTTTGCCGGTGAGCCTTTTTAAGCCCCCAAATATCAAAGGATGATGAGCGATAATCAGATTGCACTTTTTTCGGATAGCTTCATCAATCACGGCCTCAGTAACATCTAGGCTGAGCAATACACCGCTGCATTCTCCGGCAGCGTCACCTACTTGCATGCCGCAGTTGTCATAAGATTCCTGATAGCTAAGTGGTGTTAACGATTCTAAAGTCTGAATTATTTGGGATATTTGCATAGTATTCGATGGGTGGATATACGTGCTCAACAACAAGCAAAATGGTTATCAAAATTAGGGAAAACAGTTGGTTCGCAAAAATTGCAGCTCGCCGCCTCAAGACAAGCTCTGTGGCCATGGTATTGGGCAATACGATTCACCTTTGGGGTGCCAGCAAACAAGAGCTGATAACCAATACTCCCTGGTGCAACCACGAACTAAAACATGTGGAGCAATTTTTAAGATACGGATTCCTCAACTTTCTGCTGTTATACCTTATTGAGAGCCTGAGACATGGCTATTATAACAACCGATTTGAAAAAGAAGCCAGAGCTGCGGAGCAATTTCCCAGCCTTCTTTCCCGTTTTATTCAAAATTAAACAAATTGTTAAACAATACTAAAAGTCGAGGTAGGCAGCTGGTTTCACAAGCTATTTCCATAAAAAAACTTAACTTCGATTGCTATTTTCTTTATTTATTCCGGTTTTAGGCAAGTAATTACAGCGTCTTCGCATGGTAATCACACGCTATTTACCAAATATTATTTTACCAAAAAAATGAAATTAAAATCCCTTTCCACCCTATTACTGACATCGGCATTGTCGGTAAGCACAGCTTTTGCTCAAGAGCGTCTGCAACACTTAGATCATAACGATGGACAGATATTCCTTAATCTACGGAACCAAAAAATCCAAAGTGATATAGACGCCCAAAGGTTGGCACAGCTGCTAAACCTCTCAAATGGCAACCATTTTGTGTCGGTACGTTCTTATACCGACAAGCTAGGGGTGAAACACAGCAGCTATCAGCAGTATTATAATCAGCACAAAATAGACGGCGCTGTACTCATGGTGCATGAGAAGGATGGATATATACAAAGTATCAATGGCAGCTTTTTGCCGGCTACCCTTGTCAATACCACTGTAAGCTTTGACGAAGAAAGAGCTGCTGCACTGGCACAGGAAGCACTGGAAATCAAGACGGTTTTGCGCCATTATGCACCGGAACTGATGATTATCAAAAGTGAAACTACAGGGGATGCCCATTTGACCTATGCCGTACGTGTGGATGGCTATACCCACAAAGGCCAGTTGATTATGCGTAGAGCATTTTTGGATGCGCAAAACGGGCAACTGTTGGAAACAGAAGAGCTGATGGCTCATAGTCATACTCCGGCCAGCGCTCACACCCTGCTTTCCGGCGTTAGAGAAATTGCCACTGACGACGTAGGTAATGGCACCTATCGTTTGTATGACAACAATAGAAAAATCCATACCCTAAATGCAGCTGCATCAGAAACGGGTGGAGGCGCTTGGCAACCCCTCTTTCTGGATGCTAAGGAATATATCAACAATAGTACGGAATGGGGCGCCAAACCCGCCGTTTCCAGCATTCGTCTTACCAACGTAAGCAATAATCTGTTACAAGGCTTGGGTATCAATACGGGCAATTTCCCTATGAGTATGTTGGGCTATGCCGATATGATGGATACTACTTTATTCTCATGGCCTAATGTCCATATCAATAGCACAAACGTGCCCATTACCGGTCGCAACTTCTATCATTTCTTTAATGATACCGACAACTTGATGGGTATGTTTGCCAAAGTAAATGTAGCAAGTGGTGATGTGACTGAAATCATCACCTTCCCAATAAATACCACCGCCACAACCGGTACTTTCCCATGGACAGACGCCGAGGGCAGCGGCGGGTTTTACACCATTGATTCCTTAAGAAATCCGGCCATTGACGTGCACTGGGGTATCGCACAGGCTTATGACTACTACGTAGAAAAATTCGGTCGTTACAGCTACGATGGCGACACCAGCATGGTGATTAATTATATGAATGGTATATTCCCATTCACGGCATCTTCAGGCATTCCGTCTCAAAACAATGCCATGGCCCTACAATCACCTTATAATGTAATGCTTTACGGCATGGGCGATGGTATCAATACCAATCCCTTTGTAGCTCTCGACGTTACCGGACATGAATATACACATCTGGTGATTGCAGAAAATGGCCATAACGGACTAAGATATCGTGGCGAATCCGGAGCTCTCAACGAGGCTTTTGCAGATATATTTGGCACCAGCATCGAAATCTATGCCAAAGGCAATGATGGCAACTGGCTCATAGGCGAAGATGTATATATGGGCAACTACTACATGCGCAGCATGTCTAATCCCAAAGCCAGACAATACCCCAATACCTATATGGGTCAGTACTGGGCATCTACAGCCAGCAGTGCACCCGACAATGGTGGCGTACACACCAACAGCAGTGTGGCCAACTATTGGTATTATTTGGTAGCGCAGGGCGGAAGCGGCACCAATGATAATGGTTACGCTTATGATATTACCGGCATAGGCCTGGAGAAAGCGGAGCAGATTGCATATCACACCCTGATGAATTATCTGCCATATAATGCCAACTTCCAGCAAGCCTATACGGGTAGTCTGCAAGCCGTGCAAGACTTATACGGCGCAGATACTACCAGCGCAGAATATGTAGCTGTTAAATACGCTTGGTTTGCAGTAGGCTTAGGCGAAGGCACCCAACCTTCAGGTATCAGCAATGTAATCAAAGGCAATGAACTGATGCAAATTTTCCCCAATCCGGTAAATAATGGTCAGTTTACTATTCAGTCTGCCATAGATGCCAATATCGATGCGCAAATCGTAAATATGATGGGCCAAAGCGTACAAAAAGTACAAATTAGAAAAGGCATAAACAATATCAATGTAGGCCAGTTGGCTGCTGGTGTGTATAACATCTCTTATAGCCATGAAGGCAAAAAATACAGCCATCGCGTTACTATACTCTAACTAGGTATAACATTCAAAAAAATCCCCTTGGCCACCCGCTAAGGGGATTTTTTTGCCTCTATACCCTACAATCATCATTACCATAATGCCCAGAGCCATCCTAATTAAGTAACCTAAACGCTCGGCTCATAGAGCGATTACTGCTATGGCACGCTTAAATGAAAATAATTTTGTCTATTTGCATATAAAACATGCTCAGATGAAAATACTTAGTCCGGAACAAATACGCAGCGTGGAGCACAGCACTGTTGCCCGCCAACAGATATCTATGAATCAGCTCATGGAAAGAGCCGGCACTGCGGTTTTTGAATGGATATGTGCACATACCAACTGGCAAAGTAGAGTATTTGAAGTCCTTTGCGGACCAGGTAATAACGGCGGAGATGGACTGGTACTGGCACGACTGCTGCATCAAAAAGGTGCGGCGGTACGCATATGGCTGCAAAAAAGTGCACAATACTCAGCAGACAATATCGTGAATCAACAAAGAGCGCAAAGCCTGGGACTGAGCATTACCCATTTTGACGAACAAAGCGCTTTTTACTGGTCCGAAAATGCTATCATCATAGATGCACTTATGGGTTACGGCCTCAACAGAGCGATACAAGGCGGAGCGCTACAACATGCTATTGAGCAAATCAACCAAAGTGAGGTGCCGGTTATTGCCATCGATATGCCTAGTGGCATGTTTGCCACGAGCATCAGCGCAGCGGGAGCACCGGTGGTGCGGGCAACAGTTTGTCTTAGCTTCGAAGCTCCCAAACTCAGCATGCTGCTACCCGAACATGAATGCTACCTGAATAAATTGCATGTACTAAAGATAGGCTTGGACACCCTGGCTATGGATAGTGAGGCCAGCACGTATCACTTTACCGATACGGCAAAGGTCAGGAGCCTCTACAAAGCTCGAAGAAAATTTGCCTACAAATACAACTTTGGCAATACCCTCATCATTGGAGGCAGCAAAGGCAAAATAGGAGCTGTGTATCTGGCTGCCAAAGCAGCGCTGCGCTCGGGTGCAGGTCTGGTCACTGCATACGTACCGGATTGTGGCTTAAACATACTCCAAAGTTCAGCGCCGGAGCTAATGGTTCAGACAGACAGCAGCCCTTTCCACATTCAAGCCATACCCGACATCAGCAAATACCATAGCGTGGTAGTGGGCCCAGGCATGGGCACGGCCACTGCCACCATAGAAGCTATGAGCATGCTACTGAGCCAAGACTGGAGCAACAAAAGACTAGTAATTGATGCAAACGCGCTAAACATAATGGCACTAACGCCTCAGTTGCTTCCCCTTTTGCCACCACAGAGCATACTCACCCCTCATGCCAAAGAGTTGGAGCGCCTCATAGGCCCTTGGCATGATTCGCTCGACCAGCTGGCAAAAGCCCAGGCCTTTGCGCAGCAATACAATCTGATACTGGTAGTAAAAGGCGCCTATACTAGGGTGGTACTGCCCGATGGCACTGTTCATTTCAATAGCAGCGGCAATCCGGGCATGGCTACAGCCGGCAGTGGCGATGTGCTCAGTGGTATGATTGGGGCATTGGCAGGTAGTGGCTACACTCCGGACGAAGCAGCTATTACCGCCGTGTACCTGCACGGACTGGCAGGCGATCTGGCAGCGAGCGAGCTGGGTATGCAGGCCATGACTGCGGCAGATATTATCCGGTACCTCCCTCAAGCCTTCGTAACTACTTTCCCGTAGGATGTCTGGGCAGCTACCATTCTGTAAAACTGGATTGGCAGCAAACGCAGAGTTGTACATAAAATAAGCACCGGTTCGTTTTCATTTTTGGGGCGCCATTTCGCGCTGTCCGCTACTAGTCCTCGCGGGCGGCAGTGTTGTGCCTTATCC
>DATGQB010000071.1:0-28913 GCA_035304405.1 Edaphocola sp. | reverse complement strand
TTTATATAAAATTATTCTTGCTTCTAATCCACTTCAATAGCTCAAAAACCATAATTTATTATGCTTTTTTCACTATTTTGTGGATTATTTGCCATAATAATTTTCTTTTAAATTCCTAATGCGTAATCTGGGATTAAAAATCTCAAAATGCTAGGCGCAAATTGCGATTAAATATGCCTAACCTGCTTCGGAAAGAAAATATGCGCTTTTACCGTCCATCCGGAAATTCCCAGAGCAGGATATCTGGAAACAAACTAGGCCGAATACACATTCGCTTATAGCGTTGACAGCAGGGCGATAATATTCACTAATTACCTCATTCCCAGATTAAGAGCTCCATCCTACATATATTTTTTAGCAACAAAAAAATAGCAAATTATACACTTTTACCTAACCATCCGCACATTATACATTACACTATCATATCTTCGAATACAAGAGGGGCAAGACGGGAAAAGTGCATTCAAAATCTCAAAAAAATATTTGGAAGAAACAATTTTCGTCTTATCTTTGCATTCCCAAACACGGAGGCTGTAGCTCAGTTGGTTAGAGCGTCGGATTGTGGTTCCGAAGGTCGTGGGTTCGAGACCCATCAGCCTCCCCTAATGTATCTTGCATTAAGAATTTAACGGTTTGTTCTACCAAGAGCAAGCCTTTTTTATTTTTATCCAATAGTTTATAAATCAACAATAGTTAGGATTCGTGGTTCGGTGAACATTCTTTTTATACGCCGTTTTACTAGCACTCTGCGCACCCAGCCAAGCGAGGGAGCTTTCCACTTCGACGCAACTACTGTGAGGCCAGCATCTATGTGTGCAATTTCTTTTGCGCCCCTTCCCTTAAACAACACTTCCCTGATGGTGCATTCGTGGCGCTATATTTGATGGCCGCTTATCTAGGAAAAAAAAAAGCGCCTACTCCAACCATTTTACATTTAATAATGTCTATATTTACATAGCACTAGATTTAATAACTACAAGAATTACTAGCCTTATGAAGTATATATGCCATTTACTTGCCAGTTTGCTAATGCTAACAGGCGCCACAAGCGCTGCGTATGCACAAAGCACTCATACCAACTTTAATCAGGAGGATGGGAAAAAAGCAGAACGCGGCATTATGATTCCTACTGCTTTTAGCCCCAATTCAGACGGCATTAATGACATTTTCAAGCTGGTGAATGTAAAAGATGAAAAGCTTATCGAGTTTAGAGTATTCAACCGCTGGGGCACTATAATGTTTGCCACCAACGACATTCATCAAGGGTGGGACGGAACCTATAAAGGGCAAGCTCAGGCACCCGGAGTATATGGCTACATCATCAGAATTCTATACACTGATGGCATGGAAGAGATATACAGGGGTACAGTAACACTAGTAAGATAGCATGCATTTTGAATCCGAGCACGCATGAAAATATAATGGGCACAAGCATTTGTGCCTATTTTTTGTACTACTACTGCAAACCACCAAAATTTACCTTGCCGAAAGATTAGGCACAACGGAGGCGTCTGCACTAACATAATGAGAACAAACAAACACCATCCCTTCAGCTATTGTCAAAGCATATGCAGCAGGCCACTCCGAGCCGGGCCCTGAGCAAATAAGCATTTAGTGCCGGGGCAAGGCCAAAATATAAACCCTCAGGCCTATTAAGTTAAGCATCCAATTCTAGAAATTCATTGACGCTACTAAGGGGGCAAGACATTCTGCCCACTCGCGATAGACACTAGCAGCATAATGCAGCTGGTCTGCAGTAAGGTGGGAAGTATCGAGAGATAACTGACGTGTGAGCGGGGTAATATCCAGAAAGCGTACGCCCCGCTGCAGCGTAATTTCTTGCTTAGCTGCATTGTATGCCTCAATCTCCTGGCGCACTTTATCTTCATCAAAACCCTTTTCGCGAGCATAAGGCGTATTACCCCAATCAGGTATTGACAAGACTACAACATGCCTAAAATTACCCCCGGCAAAGGCCACAGCTTGATCGAGCAGGCTGGCATACTGCTGCTTGTACTCTTCCAGGCTGCGACCGCGATACTGATTATTCACACCTATGAGCAATGTAACCAAATCATACGGGGCCTGAGGCTGGCGCTCTGCGATACCCGCCTGTAGCTCATCTGTGGTCCAGCCGGTGGTGGCCACAATCTCAGGGAGCTCAAACTGTTGCTCCGTAGATTGATTAAGCAGATGCACCAGTTGGTGAGGAAAATTTTCCTCTAAAGGCAGGCCTTCACCGATAGTATACGAATCTCCGAGTGCCAGATATTTAAGCTTTTTTGTCATCTCTTTCTTTTTTTCTTTGAGCTAATAATTCAGATTTACGGGGCTCCTTTACCCGCTCGTAATCGTAAGGACAATGCAAACAGCCGTTGCCGCAGCAACGCCCGCGCTTGAGGTGATAAGCTGCCGTTAGCACCATCAATCCCTGCTCGTTAAAATAAAAATCCACACCCTCTTGAAGCATACGAAAATTGTTTTGGAACCCTTAAGAAGTGCCAAATTATTACAAATTTACGGCCGGGACAACTTGCCTTTCTTAAAAAAATTTACAATTAGCGGACATAAATGTAATTTTGCAAAAAATCAATACAAAAAGTGGTGGCAGTAGAAGACATCCTGGTAAACGACGATATTTTTGACAAGAAATTTGTTTGCGACTTGAACCGTTGCAAAGGAGCCTGCTGCGAAGTGGGCGACTGTGGCGCACCCATAACTATGGAAGAAGCCAATATCATCGAGGACCTCTACCCAATTATAAAAGAAGACTTACTGCCGCGTGCCCGCAACATCATAGAAGAAGAGGGTGCTTACACTTTTGATGATGAGCATGACATTGTAACCCCTACCATAGATAATGGCATTTGCGTCTATGGCTACTATGATGAGCTGGGACATATAAAATGTGCCATTGAAAAAGCTTATAACGAAGGGCGCACAGACTTTAAAAAACCTATCAGCTGTCATCTTTTCCCCATAAGGGTAACCAAGTCTGAAAATTTCCATGCTTGGAATTACGAACCCAATATGAGCATTTGCAGTCCGGCTTGCAAACTGGGAGAAAAGCTACAGGTGCCGGTATATCAATTCCTGAAAGAACCGATAATTCGCGCCTATGGCGAAGAATTCTACGAAAATCTGGAGCTCACTGCGGCCAACTATTATGCCGAAAAAGACAAGCCTTCCCATGATGAAGCCTAGCCCTTTATCACATTATTGTAAAATATTGGGCTGCGTAGAAGAAAAAAATAGTTAAAACCTAAAAGCTTTCCCAAATAGTGTTTCATATCTGCTAACTTTGTTGACACTTTTGTCAAAGATTTTTTATGTCAGCACGTGCAGCCGGAAACTTGAAAGACGTTAACACCGAAGAGCACATTGTAGCACAAGCCAAACAGCTGTTTTTTGCCGTGGGCAAATTGTCTGCGTCCACGCAGGAGATTGCAGATTTTGCAGGAGTGAAACGCACCCTTATCAATTACTACTTTGGCAGTAAACAGAAACTCTTCGATAGAGCATTTGATGAAATGCGCTATTCTTTCAACGCCTCTCTGAGCGAAGTATTGGGTAGTATAGCTTCGGTATATGACAAGGTCGCCGGCCTGATTGACACATTTACGACTTTTATGGAGCAATATCCTTATTTCAACATTTTCTTGATTACAGAACTGAACACCACCAAGAAAAGGAAAAAGGAAATCATTCAACGCTACCAACGGCAGGAACTCGAAAACTTTTATATGGAAATACAGCAGGAGATGGATGCGGGCAATATCCCGAAGATGGACCCCTTCAATTATTATGTGAATATCTTTTCATTAGTATCCTACCCGATTATCATGCGTCCGTACTACGACAGAATTTTCAACATGACTAAAAAAGAAATGGACAGCATGTATCAGAAAAGAAAACAAGATATCCTGCGCCTCTTATTTATCAATCAATAAAACAACAACATTTCATATCCTAACTAAATAATGTCAAAGCTCATGCTATCAAATAGAAAACTGATCATTCTTGGTCTTATGGCGCTACCATTGGTTTACACTTCTTGTGGCAACAAACAAGCTCAGCAGCAACAGCAAGGAGCAACACAAGAGCCGAAGCCATACCAAGTCGTAGAACTTGAAAAGCGCTCTACTACATTATATGCCGACTATCCTGCCAAACTCCGTGGCGTGCAGGACATTGACATCCGCCCCAAAATAGACGGCTATGTAGAACAGGTGTATGTAGATGAAGGACAAGCTGTGCGCGCCGGACAGTTACTATTCAAGATTAGCAATCCGCAATTTGCACAAGACGTCAATAACACTCTTGCCGCCATCAAAAGTGCGGAAGCCGCGGTGGCCACAGCACGCTTACAGGTGCAAAAAACCATGCCGCTGGTAGAGCAAGACATCATCAGTCCGTACGAGCTCGAAAACGCCAAACTAAATCTTCAGGCCAAAGAAGCTGCTTTGGCACAAGCCCGAGCCATGCATAAAAATGCACAGATTAATCAGGGCTATACCAATGTGCACAGTCCGGTAAATGGTCTTGTGGGCACCATCCCTTACCGCATAGGGAGCTATGTAAATGCCGCTACCCAGCAACCACTGACTACGGTTTCGGATATTTCTAAAGTGTATGCCTACTTCTCCATGAACGAGAAACAACATCTTGACTTCTTTGCCAATACACCAGGCTCCACAACCGAGCAAAAGTTAAAAGAATTACCACCGGTGAGTTTGATACTTTCCAATGCTGATGAATATCCACTGAAAGGGAAACTTGAATCTATCAGCGGACAGGCAAGTACGCAAACCGGCTCATTCAACGTAAGAGCCACCTTTGCCAATCCCGACAGACTACTCCGCTCGGGTGTGAGTGCTACAGTACGTATCCCTACAGAAATTCATAATGCTATCATTATTCCGCAAAAAGCTACTACCGAGCTGCAAGATAAGCGCCTGGCCTATATTGTAGGCGACAGCAACAAGGTAAAAGCAGTACCGGTTAAAGTAAGAGCGGTACCCGGCGGTCAATTTTTCGTGGTGGATGAAGGTTTAAATGAATCTGACAAGCTTATCGTAGAAGGTATTGGTATTCTTACAGAAGGTACTGCTATAAAACCCGTGCCTATCAGCGTGGACAGTGCCCTGAAGATTTTACCGAAACGCTAGTGCCAGGCTTACCTTATAATCAAACAACAACAAATTCCTTTTATGTTTAAGAAGTTTATAGAACGTCCTGTACTTTCTACTGTAATATCTATTCTCATTGTAATATTAGGCGTATTGGGTTTGATTTCCCTACCCGTGTCGCAATATCCCGAAATTGCGCCACCGACTGTAAGTGTTCAAACCAGCTATCAGGGTGCGAGCGCCGAAGTGGTACTGAATAGTGTCATCATCCCATTGGAAGAGCAAATCAACGGTGTGGAAGACATGACCTATATGACCTCCACTGCAGGCAATGATGGCTCTGCAACCATTAATATCTATTTCAAACTCGGCACCAATCCCGACTTGGCAGCAGTAAACGTGCAAAACCGTGTAGCTAGAGCTACCAGCCTCTTGCCACAAGAAGTAGTAAGAGCGGGGGTAACCACGGCCAAACGTCAGAGCAGTAATGTGATGATTTTTGCCCTTACCAGTACCAATCCGGCCTATGATCAGGCATTCTTGCAAAACTATCTCAACATCAATATCCTGCCACAAATCAAAAGGGTAAATGGTGTGGGTGAAGCCATGGTTTTTGGCTCTAAAGACTACGCCATGCGTATCTGGCTCAAACCCGATGTTATGGCGGCCTATGGTTTAGTACCTGCTGATATCGGTGCTATTCTGGCCGAGCAAAATATCGAAGCAGCTCCGGGACAATTGGGTGAAAATGCAGACCAGTCTTTCCAGTATGTATTAAAATACAAAGGACGTCTGAAAGATGAAGCCGAATTTGGTGATATGGTAGTAAAAGCTACCGATGACGGACAAATTTTGCGCCTGAAGGACATCGCCAGAATAGAACTCGGCACGCTCTCCTACAACGGTTCATCCTATACCAATGGCTTTCCCAGCTCGGGTGTAGCCATCTCCCAGACAGCCGGTTCAAATGCAAGAGAAGTTATTAAAGGCGCCCTGGCGGTGCTGGAAAAAGCCCAAGCCAACTTTCCGGAAGGGGTTTCTTACTTTACCATTACTAACGCCAATGACTTTCTCGACGCTTCTATTACCAAGGTAATCAAAACCCTTATTGAGGCTTTCATTCTGGTATTTGTTGTGGTATTTGTGTTCCTGCAAGACTGGCGCTCTACGCTTATTCCAGCCATTTCTGTTCCAGTGGCCATTGTAGGTACATTTTTCTTTCTATATCTCTTTGGATTTACCATCAATTTGCTCACCTTATTTGCACTAGTATTGGCAGTGGGGATTGTGGTGGATGATGCCATTGTGGTGGTAGAAGCCGTGCATGCCAAGATGGAAGGCGGAGAACGCAATCCTCGCAAGGCTTCAATAAATGCCATGAGTGAAATTAGTGGTGCGATTATCAGTATTACGCTGGTGATGGCGGCAGTGTTTATTCCGGTAAGTTTCATTTCAGGCTCTGCCGGGGTGTTTTATAAGCAATTTGGTCTTACGCTAGCCGTAGCGATTGTATTATCTGCTGTCAACGCGCTTACCCTCAGCCCCGCTCTATGTGCCATACTGCTTCGTCCGCACGATAAGAACGGGCATAAACAAAACGTTTTACAGCGCTTTTATACCGCATTCAATACTGCTTTTAATGCCACGACCGAAAAATATAAAGATGCGGTAAGCTTCTTTATCAACAAAAAATGGATAGCGCTTGCAGGTGTAGCCCTGTTTGCAGGACTTTTTGCATGGCTAATGAATACCACTCCTAAAGCATTCGTGCCCAATGAAGATATGGGTTCTATTACCACAGACGTAAAACTTCCCGAGGGCGCTTCTGTAGAACGCACAGAAGCTGTACTGCAACAAATACAGGATAAAATCAAGGATATGCCCGAAATTGAGAGAATCTTGCGTATCTCAGGCAGAAGCATGATTAGTGGCTCAGGCAGCAACTTTGGTATGATTATCATCCGCCTCAAACCGTGGGCAGAGCGTCCTGGCAAGGAGTCCAGTGCTCAGATGCTCATCAAGCAATTATTTGCACGCACTGCCGATATTAAGGACGCCAAAGTAGTATTCTTTGCCCCTCCAACAATTCAGGGCTTTGGTATGAGTGGTGGTTTTGAATTGCAGTTGCAGGATCAGTTGGGTGCAGGCCTTGACCGACTCAATGCTGTAAAGAACGATTTTCTGGCTAAACTCAACGAAAGACCGGAGATTCAGTTTGCACAAACATCATTCAGTCCTACTTTCCCTCAATATCGAATTGATGTTGACCTGGCAGCTGCTAAGCAAGCAGGCTTAGGCGTAAGCGATATTCTGGGTACATTGCAAGGTTATTATGGTGGCGTGTATGCATCCAACTTCAATAAGTATGGTAAGCAATACCGGGTGATGTACCAATCAGAGGCCGAATTTAGAGCTGATGAAAACAGTCTAAACAATGTTATGGTCAGAAACAAAAATGGCCAGATGGCTCCTATTACCCAATTCATTACATTAGAAAAGGTGTTTGGTCCGCAAACGATTAATCGTTTCAACCTATTCACGTCCATCAATATCAATGGCTCTCCCAATCCAGGCTACAGCTCGGGAGACGCCTTAAAGGCGGTGGAAGAAGTAGCAGCGCAAACACTACCCGTAGGCTTTGGTTACGAGTATTCGGGTATGACTCGTGAAGAGCAAAGTAGTGGCGGACAAACCGTTTATATTTTCTTGCTCTGTGTCATATTCGTTTATTTCTTGCTAGCTGCTCAGTACGAAAGCTACATGTTGCCCTTTGCAGTACTCTTATCCTTGCCAATGGGACTTGCCGGCACTTTAATATTTGCCAATATTTTTGGTGTGAGCAACAATATCTATCTGCAGATTACGCTCATTATGCTGATTGGTTTGCTGGCTAAAAACGCGATTCTGATTGTAGAGTATGCCGTAGAGCGTCGCAGACGAGGTATGAGCCTCACCGCCGCAGCAATATCAGGCGCCACCGCTCGTCTCCGTCCTATTTTGATGACCTCATTTGCCTTTATCTTGGGCTTGCTCCCTCTAAGCCTATCCAAAGGCGCGGGTGCAATAGGAAACTCTTCTATTGGTATTGGAGCCATCGGCGGCATGCTGATAGGTACGATTCTGGGTGTATTTGTTATTCCTGTGCTATTTGTGGTATTCCAGTTTTTACAAGAAAAAATTACGGTAAAAGGCAAACAACGTCAGGAGGCTTTTGATGCACCATAAAGGCCTCAAACAAGGAACTGATTGAGCGCATCAAATTTCATCTGAAAAAGTTTATTATTTTAAACATCATGACTCAACATAATTCAATACTGAAAATAGCCGGCTTGGTAGTACTGCCCCTTGTATGGACCGCATGCGGGGTTACCAAGAAATATGATCAACCGCCGGTGGCGCAGCAAGTTGCTGACTCGCTTTATCGCGACCATTACAGCAGCGATACTCAAAGTATGGCTAATGTTCCATGGAAAGAAGTGTTTGTCGATCCTAATTTGCAAGTCCTTATAGACAAAGCCCTAGCCCGCAACTATGATTTTAGAAACACCATTCTGCAAATCGCACAGGCAGAGGCTCTATACAAGCAAAGCAAACTGGCCTTCTTTCCTAGTCTCAGCTTTTCTCCACAAGTGACTTACAATCACTCTTCGAAAGAAGCAATGAATTTTCCCGCTAATGTCAATATCCGCCTTAACACTACTACTGTGCAGCTAGGATTAGGCACCAACTGGGAATTGGACGTGTGGGGCAAACTGGCAAGTGCCAAACGAGGTGCAGAGGCTTCCTGGTACCAAACCCAAGCTTCAAAGCAAGCAGTACAAACTGCTCTTGTAGCCACGATTGCCAACAATTACTACACTTTATTGGCCTTGGATGCACAACTGGCTATTACAGAGGAAACCATAAAGAACCGACAAAAGTCGCTTCAAACCATTACCAAACTTAAAGAATCGGCGGTACTCACTGGTGCTGCTGTGGTGCAGGCAGAGGCCAATCTGCATGCTGCTGCCGTAAGTGTACCTGATATTAAACAAAGAATACGTGAGATTGAAAATAATCTCAGCACCTTGATTGCAGAGCCCGGCCAGACTATCAAAAGAGCTAAGCTTTACGACTATCCTATCCAGACAAATTTGGTTACAGGAGTGCCTCTACAACTATTACAAAACCGACCAGATGTAAGAGCAGCCGAACTTGGTTTTAGACGTGCTTTTGAAAATACCAATGTGGCGAGAGCGCAGTTTTATCCTACAGTGGCCATCACATCGGCAGGCTTCGGCATTTCTGCACTCACCCACAACAATCTTTTCGCGGGCAGCTCTGCTATTTTTTACAATATTGTGGGTAATCTCACCCAACCTATTTTCAGCAGAGGAGCGCTCAAAACCAATTACAATATAGCACAACTCCAACAAGAACAAGCCTTTAACAATTTTCAGAAAGCACTACTAACTGCCGGGCAGGAGGTAAGTAATGCCCTATATGCATATGAGACTGGCAAAAACAAGCAAAGTATTCGCGACCAGCAGATTGCAGCACTTGAAAAAGCAGTGAGCTTCAATATGCAGTTACTAGAATATACCAGTACCACCAATTATACAGATGTACTTACCTCTGAGCAAAGCCTTTTGGCAGCCCAGCTGGCGGCCGTGAGCGATGTGCTACAGCAGACCCAGGCCATTATAGAGCTTTATAGAGCTCTGGGGGGTGGCTGGCAATAGCAGATACTTCTCATCTGAAAAAAGGAGACTATTGGTTGATAGTCTCCTTTTTTCAGATGAGTCCCAATGCCACAGCAAAAATCTATGAATTAATCGCTGTGGCTGGAGTAGCTCTTGAATAATAAGTTTCATCTACTGCCTAGCACGTGCTGCGTTAATAACGATTTCGGCTACGCGCTCAGACGTTTTGCGCTCCTGCGCCAACATTTGCCAGATACGAGTATAATCGGCTTGCATCCTGTCTATATTATCGCCGTTTTGAGTAATTTCTTGCAGCTCATGATGTAGTCTGGCCACAGAACACTCGTCCTGAATCAATTCTGTTACGACAGGCTTATCCAGAATAAGATTTACCAGAGAGATATATTTCGCTTTCACCAAACGCCTGGCAATAGCATATGTAAGACTGTTAGTTTTGTACACTACCACCTGCGGCACGCCCAAAAGTGCAGTTTCCAAGGTGGCTGTACCAGAGGTAACGATTGCAGCATCCGCGGCCTTTAGTACTTCATAGGTTTTCCCTTTCACTAGCTTCACATTTTTGACAGATGCGGCAGATAAGATACTACCGTACAGGTCTGCCTCCTGCCCCGGCGCTTGCGCTATTACGATATCAAAATCCGAAAAATGCGCTACCACCTCCAGCATTACCGGTAATAGCTTAGTGATTTCCTGCGTTCTGCTTCCCGGCAGCAAGGCAATTGTCTTGCGAGCGGCAGGTTCTTTAAGTACATTGCGTTGCAGCTCCTGCTCAATCACCTCTACAAGAGGATGCCCTACATAGTGTACTTTATATCCATATTTCGCATAAAATGGCTCCTCAAAAGGTAGTATCACCATCATCTCATGCACATACTTATGGATGTGATGCACCCTATTTTCTTTCCATGCCCATACTGTGGGAGAAATATAATATGTAGTTTTATATCCTTGCAGAAAGGCCCATTTGGCCATACGCATATTAAAGCCAGGATAATCCACAAAAAGAATCACATCAGGCTGAAACGCCGTAATATCCTGTTTGCAGAACTTTATATTGCTGAGAATGGTGCCCAAATGCTGCATTACCTCTACAAAGCCCATAAAAGCGAGGTCACGATAGTGTTTTACAATAGTTGCGCCCGCCTCGGCCATCAAATCGCCTCCCCAAGCCCGAATTTCTGCCTGCGCATCCATTCTTTTTAATGCTTTTACGACATTGCTGCCGTGTAGGTCGCCACTCGCCTCTCCTGCAATGATATAATATTTCATATTATTAATTTTTCTGCTGCACCGTTCGCTCTAGTTGGTTTGACCAGCCCCACTTGTTGAAGTAGTAAATGGCCGACTTCAAACCATACCAAGTTAGTCTGAAACTCCTACGCACTCCTCCCTTATAATTATGTATCGCCACTGCCTCCGGCCAGTACGCCGTCTGTGCTACTTTTAATATTCTCCTTGAAAGGTCAGCGTCTTCTGTATACATAAAAATTTTCTCATCAAACAAGCCCGATAGCTTCAAAACCCTTGTTCTTATAAACATAAAGCAGCCGGAAAGAAATGGTATATTATACATAGGCCTGTCATAGTCCAAATCCATATTCTGGTAGATGCGAATTTCCTCATTTGCCTTTCTGCTCACAGACCAGAAGCGCCGTGTCAGCAGTATAGACGGTGTGGGATTGTTGCGCACCAAATACTGAACACTACCATCCGGGAATATAATCTTAGGCATCACAAGGGCCACATCTTTCCTGTCTTCCATAAACGCAGACAATCGCTCAATACATTCCGGCTGAAAACTAATATCGGTATTCAACACAACATGATAGTCCGCTATCTGTGCTCCATGCCGAATTCCAATATTGTGCGCTTTGCCATAGCCTAGATTTTGTGGAAAGTGCCAGTATATAATTCGCTTATCAAAATTAAGATGCGCTCGCAATGAATCTTCGGGTGAATTGTCAATTACATATAGACCTTCAACATTATCACTGTTAAGAAAACACTTACAAACGTGCAAAACCTCGTTCAAATCCGAATTAAAAGTAACAATTGATCCCGTTATTCTCATAGCAAAAATCGGCAAATCGCCATGTCTCTTTTAGGTAATAAAATCTAGCGGCCCTTTCTTTCAGAGACATGCCCTAAAAATGGCGAATTGGCCCGAATACATCTCCGTGGCATCAGCCTGCGAACGAAATTTCCCTACCCTTTTTCCGCGAAGATTTCGAAAAGACCTGCCTCCATATCATAAGGCATTTTCTCTAAATCTAAGACTGTTTTAATTTTTGAATTGTCAACATAATAATTCTCAGTAAGCTTTGCTAACCACCGAGAATTCAAAGGCAGTCTGCATATATCCGCAAATTTAACAAAAATACGTACAATTTTTGGAGAGATTGACAGGGTAATCAAATGTCTGTCGCCCATGCGCGCGATGAGTCGCAGAAGCTGCACCGTACTCCACTCCTCATCGTCACTCAAAATAAACCTTCCTCCTGCGATGTCGGTTCGTTGCATAAGGGAAGCGATGACGAAAGCCAGATTATTAACGTTTAAAAAACTACGACGATTTGTAAAAGCCCCTAAAGGATAAGGTAAACCCCATCGAACAAAGGTCAACATTGACCTAAAATTCCCCTTACTCCCCTTTCCGTACATTAATGTAGGCTGAAGTATAAAAATGCGCTTACCCTCCGGTATTCGAATAGAACGGATAAATTGCTCCGCATTAAATTTAGATTTTCCATAAGCAGTTGTAGGATGCTGCGGGGTAGCTTCGTTAATTACGCTTTCCGAACTGTCCGCTACAGCCTTTATGGAACTAATAAAGAAAAAATCAGGAATATCACTTTTTATAAAAGATGCCACTAACCTGGCTGTTAGTTCGGTATTATGAATTTCATATTCCGATTCTGCAAACTTCCCTTTCAGGTCGTGAGCAATACCAGCAGCATGTACGATAGCGTCCACTGCCAGCCCGCTAAAATCAAAGGTGTCTGACTCCTCGTAACGGACCTTGAGCGGTACAATTTCATGACCCTCATTTTCAAAGTAGGTGGTAAGATTCCTGCCTACGAAACCCGTACTACCAGTCAGCGCAATCTTCATACGTATGAAATATGTGTTTGAGGACGTTATTTAAAACTTACTCTCCTAGAAGCTCATTGCTTCCGGGTGACTATCGCACGCTTAAAAGACATATATGCCATCATTAAAGGCACGAGCACAAAAAAACCAGTAAGCATAAATGGGAAATCGGTAAACACAACAAATGCATTCACCCCGAGCTGAACGGCACTATACCATAGCGCGATTTTTAAATGCCCATAACCACATTCATTTACCAGCATCTGATACAGGTGCTTACGATGAGGCTCACTTATGTTTTCACCGTTCAACAGTCGCTGTATTAGCGTAAAACCTGCATCCACCAAATATACAGCAATAAATAACAAGTACTCAAAATTATAATTCCAAAACACAACATAACTAATAGCTGCCACAATCCAAAACCCTAAGCCAATAGAGCCTACATCTCCGAGGAAGCAAATAGCGTTCTTTCTAAAGTTGAAGAACAGGAACACTAAGCAAGAAACAATCCCATAATTCACAAATGCAGTAGCATCTGTAAACTCTACGTACTTGCTCACATACCACAACGAGGAGAACGCGACCAGACTATATAAAGCCGTAATGCCATTAATGCCATCCATAAAATTGTAGGCATTGATAATACCAAGCATCACAAACACAAAAACAGATATAGTCCACCACTTCCAGAGAAACAGGATGTCGAATCCATATAAGAGCAGAAACACCGCTAGCAGATGAATGGGCAATCGTCCCCACACAGGTAAAGGCTTGATATCATCTATGAAACTAATCAAGGATATCAACATAGCGCCTGCAAAAACAAAATGAAAATTGGGGTAATACTGTGAGAAGGTAACGTTGAAGACTATTAATGACAAGGGAAACACGACCCCCGCTCCACGGACTACGACACGCTCGTGTGAAGAGCGTATATTAGGCGTGTCTACTATATTAAAACGCTTAGCGATATAAACATACGCCAGCATTAACAGAAAAAGTACAAGACCATACTGCAAATAATACATAGGAGTGTGGGGTTTTGTTGCCACCAGGATGCCCCTGAGGACATTCTGGTGACGACAAAGCTAGGCTTTAGATAACATTAGGCTTCAATTAATTTGAAAAAACGCTCGAAAACAGCGAAAATACGGTTGATTTCCTTCTCTGTTAGACTTGAACCGGAAGGCAGGCACAAGCCGTCTTCAAATAAGTCTTCAGCCACTTTTCCACCATAATATGGGCTGTTCGCAAATACTGGTTGCATATGCATAGGTTTCCACAAAGGCCGGCTTTCGATATTCTCTTCCAAAAGCGCTAATCTTAAGTCTTCCCGGTTTTTGCCATTTAACTTCTCAGGGTCTAAAACAATAGCAGTTAGCCAGCGATTACTTTTACTCTCCGCCAACTCCGGCTGTATGGTAACGCCATCAATCTCAGCAAAGAAAGCTTTATAACGCTCATATACCGCTCTACGTGCTGCCACACGGTCAGCCAGCACTTCCATCTGGCCGCGACCTATGCCCGCTACGATATTACTCATACGGTAGTTGTAGCCAATATCGGAATGCTGATAGTGAGGAGCAGCATCTCGCGCCTGAGTTGCCAGGTGCAAAGCTTTGGCATTTAAATCTGCTTCGTGAGATACTAAGGCACCACCACCTGAAGTAGTAATAATCTTATTTCCATTAAAAGACAATGCGGCTATTTTACCAAAAGTACCACACTGTTGGTTCTTATAGGTAGAGCCTAATGCTTCGGCAGCATCTTCCAGCACGGGAATGTCATATTCATTAGCAACGCTCATAATTTCGTCCATCTTTGCCGGCATACCATAAAGATGTACAGGAATAATTGCCTTTGGTTTTTTGCCCTTTGCTATTCTGTCTTCTATGGCTTCGCGCAACGCCACCGGACACATACACCAAGTATCAGGCTCGCTATCTACAAACACCGGCAAGGCACCCAGATAAGCTATAGGATTTGCCGAAGCACTGAAAGTCATAGACTGGCATATAACCTCATCTCCCGGACCTACACCCAGTAATATTAAACCCAGATGAAGTGCTGCTGTACCTGAGCTTAAAGCTGTTACATGCGCACCACTGTCTAAAAAGCTAGCTAAATCATTTTCAAAATTGGTAACATTTGGTCCCAAGGGAGCTACCCAGTTGGTATCAAAGGCTTCTTGGATAAACTTCTGCTCACCACCACCCATGTGTGGAGCAGACAACCAAATTTTTTCTTTTGTGGAATCCATCGAAAGAGGTATTAAAATTGAGCTATTAGAATAAAATCAAGTATTGTGAATAATTACTTATTTACATTTGCAAAGCTAATAATTTTAGATTATTTTCTTTACTTTGCAATGGAGTAATTTAAGGAGTGCAATAGTACTTTTTTAGGACAACCAGCCTGTCCACGAGCAGGATTATCGACAGACATACTTAAACCGTTAAAGAAATCATGTTTTCCTTCTTTTCTAGAAAAAATAAAAAAATAAAAGTCAATATTGGAGAGTTCCTTCGTCAGGATATGCACTCCCATATCATACCCGGATTGGACGATGGGGCTCCCGACATAGAGACTGCTATAAGCTTGATTAGGGGTATGCACGAGGCGGGAATTTCATGTTTTATGGGCACTCCCCATATCATGGAAGAGTTGTACCACAATAATAAAGAAACAATCGCTCCCGCATACGAAGCACTGAAACAAGGATTGAAGGAAGCACAGTTGAACGTGCAAGTCAACTATGCAGCAGAATATATGGTTGACGAAGGCTTTCTGGCTCATTTGCGCACCAAACGTCTACTTACCTTATATGACAATTGGGTATTAATCGAAACACCATTCTATACAGAACCCATCGATATGGAAGAGGTGCTCTTTCAGATTGAAACCGCGGGTTATAAAGCCATTCTAGCGCACCCAGAACGCTACCACTACGTAGATGACCGTTTTAAAGTATTTGAAAAATACATCCACAGGGGCATGAAATTGCAGCTCAATGTCCTATCACTGACCGGCTACTATGGCTTAAAGGAAAGAGAGGTGGCAAATAGACTGCTGGAAGCCGGTTACTACCAGTATATTGGCACAGATTTACACCATGAACGCCATCTCAACCGCCTCTCTCATATAGAGCTGGAGAAGAAAACCATACAACTCATGGAGAAGAACAATTGGGAAAACCACTTGATAACCGAATGGCACAGCAATGTGCAGTAGCTTTATTGCAACAACTGATTAATCATACGTTGATATAACTTGTACCAGCCTTTTGATTCCCTACCGGAGCCCAGGTTATTATTGTGGAATATAGAAACAAAACGTCCATCCACTTGTCTGAGCGTGCGAATAATGCGTTCTGCCTCCTGATAGGCAGCAGATTTGTCGTTACCGTAGATACTTATTGAAGTAGTATCCATAAAACAGAATGGATGCACTCGCAGAGTAGTCTTGGTTTCATTCGACAGGTCATACCAGAAAAACGGCATGGAGGTACCCGCCCTAAAACCGTTTACAGTGCTATAACCCATTGTATAATCTTCTTGAATACCTATCTTTTGCAATAGGTGATAAGTTTCCGGCAGACTCATTTTGAGGTAATGCTGACGCGACTTGAGCACGGGCTTGTCAATAATTTGCTCCAATGTATGCAACTCTTGCTCCATCACCGATTGCTTGCCAAAAGAACCGAAGGAGGGATGCAAACCCACCTGAGCATGGGTAGAAGTATGCATAATCAATTTCTTCATAGCGGCATGCGAAGCAGGGATATTTCTGTCGTAAGGCCCTCTATTACCTACTAGGAAAAAATAAATAGGCGATAGCTTGAAATATTTCTGCAAATCTTCCATCCATTTGTATGCATCATAGGGGTCCGTTTTGCCCGAGCTGAGTACCAACATCCGGTCAAAAAACCAGCCAGGCTTCAAGCGCAACAAATCTTTGGCCGCACCAGCCGCATTGAGTTTAAAAGGCTTATGGGCATAGGCCCAAGCAATGTCTATATCATAGGTAGGAACAAATTCAAAACGCCTGCCCGGCAAGATGACTCTGAATTTTTTCTCTAAAATCTTCTTTAAAGAGTGCAACCACTCGTCCACAACAGGTTGCTGAAGGAATGAAAATTGGTGCGCCACAGAAGCGGAAGCTGGGAATCTGCCATATTGATCTTTCTTGAATGGCAAATACTCTTCGTACCTGCTAATGAGGTAAAACACCGCTGAAAACAAATCGAAAGGTATTAGGGCACCAGGTTGATTATAAAACAGTACCGTACTCTTCTTCCATCTATTAATATTGAGCTGCTGAGCCGTCTCTCCGGCCTCATATATCAGACGATGCGGACGAATAAGGATATCTTCAGGCTCTATCCGCCTTTCAGAATAATTGATTTTCATACCCTCATACGCCTGCCATTGAGCCTGATCGAAGGTGACTCTGAAATCCAGCTGCAATTGCTCCTGAAATATCCATTCCAACACATATTGCAGGCGGTTGGTAATCTGCTCGCAATATATTAATACCTGTTGATTTGTATTCAAAACTAAGGACAATTAGAAAAGTTAAGAGTTTAGCTTATAATATCACTTACCGGCTCAGAAAGGCGGGAAGCAGCAATGTCTAAAATCCGCTTCACCTCATCAAAGGAGCCGGCCGAAACCAACTGGGTTCTGATTTCCTTGGAGTGCTGCAGACCTTTAAAATATGCCGCATAATGCCTTCTCATCTCTAAGATACCCAGCTTTTCGCCCTTCCACTCTACTGAGTTGCTCACATGCTTCAGACAGACCCTGACGCGCTCCTCTACTGTAGGTGGTGGCAACAGCTCTCCCGTCGCGAAATAATGCTTCACCTCCTTGAAGAACCATGGGTTACCGATGGCCGCACGTCCAATCATAATGCCATCTACTCCGTATTTATTACGATATTCCAAAGCCTTTTGAGGGGAATCGATATCCCCATTACCAAAAATTGGAATTTTGATACGCGGATTATTCTTCACCTTGGCAATCAGCGTCCAATCGGCCTCGCCCTTGTACATTTGCATTCGGGTGCGCCCGTGAATAGACAGGGCCTGGATGCCTACATCCTGCAAGCGCTCTGCTACTTCTTCTATATTTTTTGACTGTTCATCCCAACCGAGACGGGTTTTCACAGTCACGGGTAAGCTGGTAGAATCTACTACAGCCTTAGTAAGCTGCACCATTTTGGGGATATCTTTGAGTATACCCGCTCCGGCACCTTTGCAAACTACCTTTTTCACCGGGCAGCCAAAATTAATATCGATTAAATCAGGGTTTGTGGCAGCACATATCTTGGCAGAAAGTGCCATAGCCTCTTCATCGCCTCCGAATATTTGAATGCCTATCGGACGCTCATAATCAAATATATCCAACTTTTGCCGGCTTTTGATGGCATCTCTTATCAAACCTTCTGAGGAGATAAACTCAGTGTACATAAAATCTGCGCCTTGCTCTTTACACACAGCTCTAAACGGCGGGTCACTGACATCCTCCATCGGGGCAAGCAATAAAGGGAATGCGCCCAGATTAATATTTCCAATCTTTACCATAAATAATCATGCAAAATTACGTAATAAATAAGCACTATATTTCTGGATTCCGAATTGCGACCAGAGCTACCGGCATTATTTTAACAAGTTGGCAAATTGTATGTGCCTAAGGTGCTACAGACCAACAGTTAGCTCCGTAGCAGAAACCAAACCGTGCTGCCCTCAGACTATAAGATTCCCCACAAAATTGTGTGCCCCGATACATTCCTGCTGCGTACGCTAAGCCTTTGCGTACTTTGATTAATCAATTTTGGAGCACTATGTGCATCAACTTTTCCAGCATGGAGCGCAGCGCACAGGAAACGCGTGAGGGACAGCGACGTAAAGCCCGCAGCAGCGCAATGTTGGGTCTAAATTTGGGAACGAAATGATTGGCTTTTTTTGAGTTTAAGCGATACCATTAATCCTCAATCTTGCGCTGCGAGGACTTGCAGTCAATGGCCCGACCCGCCGGCCCTAAGGGCACTTATACACATCAAGATGTCTGCTGCCTGCTCTAGTGCCATCTCCTTCTAAACGGAGCTGCGGCGGGGCACGCCCAAACAAAAATCAAAAACAAAGTGCTGCGCAAAGCAAAAAGCCGACTATCATAGCCGGCCTTTATACTTTGGAACAATTATTTAAAGTGCACAATACCTTTTATGGGCAGTTTACTTTTTAGGAATCTGCTTAAGGATATCCACCAAGAAATCCCATATTTTACCGACAGATGCTACAGATACCCTTTCTTCAGGAGAATGCGCCCCCTTGATGGTTGGACCAAAGGAAATCATCTCCATCTGAGGATAATTGGCACCAATGATACCGCACTCCAGGCCTGCATGGCAAGCCTCTACCTTGGGTTCATGCCCGAAACGCTCGGTATAAAGCTTTTGCATCAATTCCAGTATACTGCTTTTCGGATTAGGTTTCCAACCAGGATAATCGCCGGAAAACTCTACGGTCATATCGGCCAACTGTGCTACCGCTGCGAGCTGCTCGGCCACCTGCCATTTGGTGGAAGTAACCGAAGAACGCGTGAGGCAGAGAATATGCAACTTGCCTTCGAGCAATGACACGCGGGCGATATTGTTGGATGCCTCTACCAAATCTTCAACATCCGGACTCAGGCGATAAACGCCATTATGCAAGGACTTCAGCACACAAGCGATGACAGCGGTATCTTCCTGACTCAAGGCCTGGGCTGTCTCATCTACTTCTTCGATACTAATAGTTAAATTTGGCTCGAGGCTGGCATACTCCTCAATTATGTGAGCTTTCAGCTCTTCAAAGGCTGATTTGAATTCATCCATCTCGGCGACATAAACAGTAGCACTCGCCTCTCGAGGAATGGCATTTCTTAAGCCTCCACCATCAATATTTACCAACTGACCATCATCGGCCAGCAGATAAAGAAAACGACCTAAAATCACATTGGCATTACCCAAACCTTTGTGAATATCCATTCCGGAGTGGCCACCTTTGAGCCCCTTGATGCTGATACGAGCAGCCTTGCCCGTACCTGGCTCTAAACTGTAGCTCTGAGACAGGGTAACATCCAGACCGCCGGCACAACCTATGCTAAAACTGTCATCCTCTTCAGTATCAAGATTTAGCATGATGGTACCATTCAGCAATCCAGGCTTTAAGCCCAGCGCTCCGGTCATACCGGTTTCCTCATCGATAGTAAACAAAGCCTCAATGGCAGGATGCTGCATATCTTTTGCGGCCAATACACTCATAATCATAGCCACACCCATACCGTTGTCCGCACCGAGTGTAGTACCCTGGGCTCTTACCCAATCGCCATCAACATACATATCTATACCCTGGGTTTCGAAATCGAATACGGTGTCATTATTCTTCTGGCATACCATATCCAGATGTGCTTGCATTACCACCGTTTGCCTGTCTTCCATACCCGGAGTAGCAGGCTTTTTGATGATAACATTACCCACCTCATCCACTTGGGTATCCAGACCCAATTGCAGGCCAAAAGACTTGATAAATTCAATCACTCGCTCCTCTTTTTTTGAGGGACGAGGCACGGCATTCAACTGCGAAAAATGATTCCAAACCACTTTGGGTTCGATATTACTTAATGGCATGATTATCTCTATTTTAAAATCTGTTCAAAGTTATGTGTTTTCGGCTAGTATGCGAACGAATAATAGGCTAATTGCGCGGACTGCTCTTGCGCAAAATAAAGAAGCCGATAAAGCCTCCTAATAAAGAAGCCGCAAAAATACCCACCTTGGCTTGAGTCTGATACACCTCGTGTGAGAAAGCCAAAGATGTAATGAATAATGACATTGTGAAACCGATGGCCCCCACAAAGCCTAACCCCAATAAATTGCGCAAATTCATGCCCTGAGGCAAAGGCGCTATTTTAAGATTAACAGCAAGCAAGGTGAAGCCTACTATACCCAGCACTTTACCCAGCAGCAAGCCCAAGGTTACACCTAATGCAACATTGGTGCTGAACAACTCTGAGGGGTCAATATCCATAAATGACACCCCGGCATTGGCCAGTGCAAAGATGGGTAGTATCACGAAAGAAACAAATGGATGCATGGAGTGTTCCAGCTTTTGCAAGGGAGGGATAGCACTATCCGTACTTTTCTTTATCTCGTCAAGCACGTGCAATTGGTCGTTAGTAAGCGTAGGAATAGCATTATTCGGGTCTATTCCCTTAAAGCGCTTCAGCAACTGCTCTACCTTAGAAGCATAAACATGCTCTCGGAGTTTTACATCTGCCGGCATCATAAAAGCCGCCAACACCGCTGCAATTGTAGCATGCACACCTGAGAGCAGGAAGGCGGTCCATACCCCACCGATACCCACAATGGCGTAGAAGAGAATACTGCGAATACCCAGCTTGTTCCCGATAAACATTATCAACAAAAATGCCAGCCCTAAGAACAGATTCATTAGGGAGATATCGGAGGTGTAGAAAAAGGCTATTACCAGCACTGCGCCCAGGTCATCTACAATGGCCAGAGCGGTAAGAAATACTTTTAAAGCCAAAGGAATTCTATCGCCGAGTAGATACAAAACCCCTAAGGCAAAGGCTATATCGGTAGCCATGGGGATACCCCAGCCACTATGTACCTCGCCCGCAGGATTAAAAATCAAATAGATAATCGCAGGAACAATCATCCCACCTAGTGCGGCTGCGATAGGCAACATGGCCTTTCGTGGATTGGCGAGCTCACCACCCACAATCTCCCGCTTCAGTTCAAGTCCTACTACAAAGAAGAATATCGCCATCAAACCATCATCAATCCAGTGATGCAAATTATAGCTGAGATAGCTCTGACCTTCTACCTGAAAGCCTATTTGATAGCCAAGAATGTGATGATAAGCTTCTGCCAAGGGAGAATTGGCAATAATCAATGCGAGTATGACACTGATTCCGAGAACAATGCCTCCTGCTTTTTCGTTTTGAATAAACTTCTGAATCGGGCGCGTTACTCGCTCAATGGGTGCCTTCTTTACTTCTTTCATCAAATCCACTTATTTTGTAAGTCTACAAATATATGCTAATTCCGCTAGACAGGCCTTATGATTCAGAAGTTTTGAGGAGCAGTATTAGTTCACCTGATATAAAGTAAAAGTTCCCATTCCCGCCCCCCAATGGTAAGACTGGCATGCCTCAGTGAATAAACTAAGATGGAATAAACGATGATGATATCAAACTAAGATAGGGATGGGCAAACTTTCGCTCACGGTTTACATGAGCGTGCGCCAATTTTGGCAGCCAGGCTAGGTTACAGAGCCGAAATACAATTCCGAAAGTACATGACCTCCAGAATTAAACGTATATCATTTTAGAAAAATAAGAAAGGAATATTTAACCACTACGGCTTATTTCTCCTCCAAATTTCTGGTTTCCAATTGCTCCAGAGCCTTCTGCGCAGCAGTTTGGCCAGCAGCCTTTTTGTTATATCCTGTAGCCTGGATAAACAACTCGCCATCTATCTCGATACCTACAGTAAACACCCGTCTACCGGCTTCATTGCTCTCACCCAGTGTCACAAAATCAAGAGCATGATTATGCGTTTGCGCCCAATTGTACAACTTATTTTTAAAGTTAAAATCAGTCGCTTCCAGGTCGTCAATATCTATATAATTATAAAGAAGATTTTTGAGGATAAACTTTTGTGTTTTTTCGAAACCTCTATCCAGATAAATTGCACCTACCAAAGCCTCCAAGCAGTTGCCAAAGATGTTGCTTCGACGCAATAGCTTATCATTACGGTTGAATCGCACCAGTTTTTGCAGGCCCATGCGCAATGCAATCTCATTTAGTGAGTTTCGGCTCACTATTTTGGAACGCATTTCTGTAAGAAAACCTTCGTCTTTATTGGGGTATTTCTTAAATAGGTATTCCCCTACGATACTACCAATAAAAGCGTCCCCGAGAAACTCAAGGCGCTCGTTATTGGCATTTAAATCGTCGTTTGCCGAACGATGTGTAAATGCAGTGATATAAAATTGTAAATGCTTAGGTTTAAAGCCAAGAATATTGGTCAAGGCCTTTTTTAATATCCTATCCTCATCACTACGCCGCTGAAACATAATCCATTCCTAAGCGGACTCAGAAAAAGTATTACGGCTCGTACTTCTTGAATACTACAGAAGCGTTGTGACCGCCGAATCCGAAAGTATTACTTACTGCTGCTCTAATAGTTCTTTCCTGAGCCTTATTTAAAGTTAAGTTTAACTGTGGGTCTATGGCCGGGTCGATAGTGGTATGGTTAATGGTTGGTGGCACCACTCCATTTACCATCGCCAGAATTGTGGCTACAGCTTCTACAGCGCCAGCAGCTCCTAATAGGTGACCGGTCATAGATTTTGTGGAACTGATGTTCAATTTATAAACACTGTCCCCAAATACCTTTTTGATGGCTGTCAACTCCGCTATATCTCCTAATGGAGTGGAGGTACCATGCACATTGATATAATCGATGTCTTCAGGAGTCAATTGAGCATCCTTCAGCGCCTCGTTCATTACATTAATCACGCCCAGTCCTTCCGGATGTGGCGCCGTAAGATGATAAGCATCGGCACTCATACCGCCACCTACCATTTCACAAATAATATTAGCCCCTCTGGCTTTTGCATGCTCTAATTCTTCCAAAACTATACCGGCACCACCCTCGCCCAGTACAAAGCCATCACGAGTCAGGTCAAACGGACGGCTTGCTGTCTGAGGCTCATCATTTCTTTCAGAAAGCGCCTTCATGGCATTAAAACCGCCGATACCAGCCTCAGTAACCACAGCTTCCGAGCCACCTGCCACAAAAGCATTTGCTTTTCCTAATCTGATATAGTTAAAAGCATCTATTAAGGCATGAGTGGAAGATGCACAGGCACTTACTGTAGCATAGTTAGGACCACGGAACCCATATTTCATAGAAATATGCCCCGCGGCAATATCCAATATAAGTTTTGGGATGAAGAATGGATTGAATCTCGGAGTACCATCGCCTGCATTAAAATTACGCATTTCCTCGATGAAGGTAATCATACCGCCAATTCCGGAGGTCCATATTACACCTACTCTGTCTTTATCAATACCATCCGCAGCGATGCCAGAATTGCTGATAGCCTGCTCAGCAGCAACCATTGCAATCTGAGAGAAACGGTCTAACTTTCTTGCCTCCTTACGCTCAATAAAGTCTTCAGGATTAAAGTTTTTTAGCTCACAGGCGAATCTCGTCTTAAACTTCGACGCATCGAACTGCTTAATGAAATCGGCGCCCGAAACACCTTTGACTAAGCCGTCCCAGTATTCAGAAACGTTGTTGCCAATGGGAGTTAGGGCACCGAGCCCCGTTACTACTACTCGTTTTAACGGATAATTCATTAATGTGTTCTGTTTAATTTTAATAACGTAAAATACTTAAGTCTCCAGACTTATTATTTTGCGTGCTCTTCTAAGTAAGAGATCGCTTGACCTACTGTAGTAATTGTTTCTGCTTGGTCATCAGGAATTGAAATATTAAATTCCTTTTCGAACTCCATCATTAACTCAACAGTATCCAAAGAATCAGCTCCTAAATCGTTAGTGAAGCTAGCTTCTGGAGTTACTTCTGATTCGTCAACACCTAATTTGTCAACGATGATTTTCTTTACGCGATTTGCAACTTCTGACATGTTTGTTGAAATTTAAGATTTTGTGCAAAAATACCTTTTTATTTAAAATTTCCAATTTTCTTCAAACCTTTTTTGACCGCGGCATCGCCGCCTTTCGGCTCGGAAAAATGAAAGCTAAAGATAGGCAATTATTTAGATATTAATACGGTTTGCTAAGTCTTTTTACATGAGGCTATGGTTCCCTGTTACAATAGTATTAGCGCTACACGCCCTCCCCTATGTCCAGCGGCTTCAGGCGGTACAGCGACCAAAATGACCGAAACTGATTCACAACGGTTACGGGCCGTTTGCGCTCCTGACATATCTTGGCGGCTACTATCATCGCGAATCCTGAACCACTAGGATTATAACCCACCACAGGAGACAAATCGATATCTACATCAATCATCTCTTTATACTTTTTCTGATGACTACTCCAAAGCACCAGATCCTCGCTGGTATTGCCATCGCTTTGCCGCTGAAAAACAGCGATGTGCTCCTTTGCCTCTTTGACACTGTTAGTTTTAAAAGTCGCGTAATGAGCAATCTGTGCTATGGCACCTTGCGCATGCGCTCCTACCAGCATAAAACTGGCAGACTCTCCAAGACCGGAAGCACTGTTGGCATTGCCCACCAGCCATTCCAGCAAATCGTTACGCTCGTCCACCGCCCCTAATAGTACATATTTTGATTGGCCGGCTCCCCCCAGACATAAATCGGCATCTACCAGTGCATTATCGAATGAGTGCCCCTTTTGCACAAAAGTCATATTATGCACATGAGCTTTTAGCTGAACGGCTATAGCTCCCGAAACGGTATTATGCGTACTTTGAATGAAGGCTGTAGGATTGAGTGCCGTCTCGTTCTGGGCAGTCATGTTGGCCAGAAATGCCTCACTATCCTTTAGCAATCCGTAAGCGGTACCAATGACAATACCTTGCAGGTCTTCTGCGCTAGCCTCATGCTGCTTCACACAGTCAAGAGCGGCCCACAATCCCATCTTCAAGCCCTTGCTCATTCTCCTGAGCTGCATCGGAGGTATATAGTCTGCATATTTAGGCTCTACTACGGCTAGCCCTGCTTGTGGACCCAATTCCGGCAAGGGCTCATTCGTTCTGATTATCGGCAATGTACTTAGCGCACTAACACTGTGTATATACATATACTGTCCAAGGTTAATTATATGGATGGAGTAGCCCGCAAATGCTCTAGCGGCCACCCGGCCATTGGGACAAATATAGGGTAATTAGTGCATTAGTGCTCACTCGCTGCCTACATTATTGACAATATAAATTAGGGCCATGCTTTTTTGGTAAAAAATGACTTATTTGCGTCTTAAGGATATCCAAATTGTTTCAAAAGTGCAGATTGACACCACAACGCTCAAAGATTTATCTATTTTCAACGGAGAGATTAATGTTTTTGAACTCATTAATAAAACCAGCTCGAGCGTAGGGGCTGATAGACTCAGCAATTACCTTAAGCGTCCACCGGAAAGTTTTGAAGAGCTCATCCAAGTACAGCAAGCTGTGAAATACTGGCATCGCCATAGCGCAGAATGGGATTCCGGCATTTCTAATGGCACTCTAGTGATGCTGAAAGACTTTTTTGAAAAATCGGACGGACTACATTATAAACCCAGCTCCTGGATGTTTGCTGTAGATACTGTGTTGCAGAAGATGTTCAATAAGAATGCGTTTTCTCTACTGCAGTTTTCGGTGATGCACCTTATAGATTTGGTAAATGGACTCAAAAAAATTTGCAGCATCGAAGATGAGCATACGCCTATGCTTGTGCAAAAGGCACAGGAAACCTTTAGAGAACTGCTCAGCCATAAAGCGAGCCAGACGTTACTGGGGCTCGATAAAAACTCCCCTTTGCAGGCTCTCATGCAGGCCGGCTATCAGGCCCGCAGGCAATTGAAAAAATATATGTCAAGAGTGTGGGAGCAATATGCCCTTATGGATGCCTGGCAGAGCATGGCCAGAGCGGGAGAGGCGCTAGGCTTTCAATTTCCCGAAATTGAATGTACCCATCAGGTATATATAGAGGCCAAAGGGCTATGGCACCCCCTGCTGGCTCAGCCCATACCTTATGACATTGCGCTGAGCCAAGAGCAAAATTTACTCTTTCTCACCGGTGCTAATATGTCTGGCAAAAGTACGCTGCTGCGCAGTATGGGTATCAGCGCGCTGCTGGCGCATATAGGTATGGCCGTACCGGCAAAGCAATACCACATAAGCTACCTGGAAGGCATCGTTACCAATATGCAGGTAGAAGACAATATCTTCAAGGGCGAAAGCTATTTCTTTGCCGAAGTGCAGCGCATGAAGCTTACAGCACTAAAAATGCAGCAGTCGGGCAATTTGCTGGTACTTATGGACGAACTCTTCAAAGGCACCAACGTGCATGACGCATACGAGTGCAGCAAGGCTGTGATACAACACCTGATACTGCACAAACATAATCTCCTGGCTCTTTCAACACATTTGTACGAACTATATCAAGAGCTCAAAGATGAAAAAAGTATTGTGTTTCGTTATTGCCATACAGAAATAGATGAGCAGGGACAATACCATTTTACCTATCAGCTCAAAGATGGCGTGTCCAGTGATAAGATAGGTTTTATGGTACTGAAACAGGAAGGTGTGCTTGAAATTCTGAAACCTAAGCATTAATTCCATAATTAAACTTATTTTTGCGGCATTAAGCTTAAGATTATGGATTCCCAAATCACTGTGCACGGTAAGCGCTTTGTACCTTATATTTCCGAAGAGGAAATTGAGCAGAAGTGCTTTGAAATAGCGGCCAAAATCAACAAAGACTATGAAGGACAAAAGCCGCTGTTCATAGCTATTCTAAATGGCTCATTTGTATTTGCTGCAGACCTTTTCCGTCACATCAGCATTGATGCAGAAATTTCGTTTATCAAACTAGCCTCCTACAAGGGCACCACTTCTTCCGGCAATGTCATTACAGCCATAGGCCTGGATGAGCGGGTCAAAGACAGACATGTTATCATTCTGGAAGACATTCTGGACACAGGACGCACTTTGTACCAGTTTTTACCGGAATTATATAATCAGAATCCGCTTTCTTTAAAAATTGTAACCTTGCTTACCAAACCATCGGCTCGACTCTTTGATGTGCAGCCTGATTATGTAGGATTCGAAATCCCTGACAAATTTGTGGTAGGATACGGACTCGATTATGATGGACTGGGCAGAAATATACCCGCTATCTATCAGTTGGCAGAATAAATTATATTTTCGCAGCCTTGACGGAATCCATATTTAATTATTATTTTCACAAATATTTTTTATAAAAACAAAAGTATCATGAACATTCCAGCTAATTTAAAGTACACTAAAGAACATGAATGGGTATCTTTGGAAGGAGATGTAGCCACTATCGGTATCACTGATTTCGCACAGAAAGAACTTGGCGATATCGTTTTTGTAGAAATCGAAACTGTAGGCCAGCAAATGGCTGCCAACGAGGTATTTGGTACCGTTGAAGCAGTAAAAACTGTATCTGATTTGTACCTGCCTGTTTCCGGCACTATCCTGGAAGTAAATCCTGATCTCGCTGCTGCTCCTGAAGCTGTAAATAGCGACCCTTACGGTAATGGTTGGATGATCAAAGTAAAAGTTGACAATCCCGCTGACTTGGATCAACTTCTTGATGCTGAAGCATATCAATCTTTAATCGGATAATAATCTCAAGCCTTGATATCAATTTTTAATTGGTTCAGAAATCATAGAAAGCTAGCAGCCCTGTGTGCCTACATATGGGCTGCTATTATTTTCGCCGCCTGCCTCATTCCGGGCAGAGACGTTCCTAGCTTATCTATTTTTCAATATGACAAGCTGCTGCACTTTGCCATTTTTGCCCTACTGGCTTTTCTTATTTTGCTGCAGATGAAGCGTCGCCGCCCCCGTCTGCTCAAGGAGGGGCTTTATACCTTACTGGCCGGCATAGCTTACGGCTATTTTGTAGAAATCATGCAAGGCAGCGGCATCACCGAAGGCCGTGCCTTTGACCACTACGACGCAATGGCCGACGGCATCGGCGCACTACTAGGCGTACTGATATTTTTCATTTGCCAGCACTGCCAGGATAAAAAATTTGGCAGTCCAGCTTCCCGGGTTTAACCCAGATTACGCATTAGGAATTTAAAAGAAAATTATTATGGCAAATAATCCACAAAATAGTGAAAAAAGCATAATAAATTATGGTTTTTGAGCTATTGAAGTGGATTAGAAGCAAGAATAATTTTATATA
>DATGQB010000070.1:0-13884 GCA_035304405.1 Edaphocola sp. | reverse complement strand
CTCTTTATATAAAATTATTCTTGCTTCTAATCCACTTCAATAGCTCAAAAACCATAATTTATTATGCTTTTTTCACTATTTTGTGGATTATTTGCCATAATAATTTTCTTTTAAATTCCTAATGCGTAATCTGGGATAAATATTGACCGGCCGGGTATATGGTTTGTGCAGCGTGAGGGGCAGGCATGAAAAGCCCGGAGCAGTGCGCAAGGTAGTGGAGCACTGCGAGGACTTGGAATAGATGACCCGACCCGCCGCCTGCAGGTCTGAAAGGTAGGGGAGGCATGCACATAGCTATACCAGCCTGGCATACAGGGAGGGTATAGCGGCGGGGCACGCCCAACAGAAACAAAAAAAGACAGCGTGGAAGCGCTGTCTCTTATATCTTATGCATAGAATATATTATTGCTGAGGAGCTTGTTGCTCTTGTTGCTGCTGCTGAGCCTGTTGCTGCTGCGCTTGCTGCTGTTGTGCTTCCATGGCTCTTCTGTTTTCGTTGATACCCAATGTAAAAGTGGAGGCAATGCTCAGAATAGCAATGATGGCCATTGTGTACCAGGTACCTTTTTCCATTACATCTCCGGATTTTTGCACACCCATCACTTGGGTGCCTACGCTACCAAAAGAACCGGAAAGACCGCCGCCTTTTGGTTTTTGTACCAAAATGAAAAATGCCAATACAACACAGGCTATGATAGCTAATACGATAAGAAAGTTTGTCATTATCTATATATCTTTTTGTAAACGCTCTATTTTTCCGGCAAAGTAAGCACTTTTATCCGGATTATTCAAAATTAATTTTTTGTATATATTCACCGCTTCAGCGATTTTACCCTGCTTCTCATAGACTACGGCCATAGATTCACTCACAATGCTTTCGTCTCTGGATATAGAGTTAACCGCCATTTCAAAAACGGTGGGTGGAATTTCATCGGTTTCTTCCTCAATGGCTTCGGCCATCTTTTGCTTTTGCCATTGTGCTTTGAGAGCTCGTTTTTCTTCTTCTTCTTCTCTTTCTTTTATGGTTTTGCGCTGTAGAAATTGCAGCCATTCCGCAAAGGTCATGACCACCATCAGCGATTTATCTGCCTGCTGTTCAGCGGCCTCCGTAGCTTCCTCTTGCATTTTAGGCAACTCATGCGATACATTGATGCCCTGCGTGGAGAAATACTCATGTTCTACGCCCTTCTTCTCATGCTCCAGCAGATGCTCTTCTTCAAAATGTTGCCACATTTTGCCGAGGGTGCTGGCGCTTTGAGAGCTCGTTTCCTCTTCCTCTTCTTCTTCCACAGCGGTACTTACCTCTGATGCTGCTGTGGCAATATCCCAGCTTAGAGGTTCGTTCCAAAAATGATACACCACCGGATTGTGGTTGTACAGCTCCTCCAGCCTAAGGTTGCGACTATTGCCATTTTGGATGAAATGCAGGAGCAGCCCGGTAGGTGCAAAGAAGGGATATTCTCTGGCCAAAGCGCGCAAACTGCTTTCTGTGTGCTGAGGCACAGCAGCAGGCTCTTGCAACCAGTCATGTATTTTTTGTGCTGTAATCAAGTTTCTAGTGCCGTTTTACCAGTTTACAAATGCTTTGTTGAATATATCGTCTGCAAGCTCTTCGCCGATTTGTTGAATGAGGCGCGCTTCAACGGCGTTCAACTGTTCACTTGCCGGGAAATCTCCAAATCTACTAAATGTTTGCTTAAAGCTCGCCTTTTCGTCTAGCTTATTCTTAAATTCTATTTGCACACTTATGGTCAAGCGGTTTTGGGTAGCCTGAGCGGTTTGTGCGTCTCCCACGCCGGATACACTTACATTATAGCCTGTGATATTGCCCATGATTTCATAATCAGCATCGGCCGGAACAGGGGTGAGCCCGGTTTGCGAAAGGATACGACTACGTATTTTTTCGGTGAGGTCTGCACTTAGCGAGGGCACCACATTAGAAGAGCTATTTTCCAGATTATGCACCAGGATTGTCTTGCCTTGAATGCTGGCGCCGGTAAAGGAGTAAATGCCGCAAGCCGACAGCAATACTATGATTGCCAGTAAGCCTGTATAAGCAATATATTTTTTCATGAACATATGATAATTCCCTGCAAAAGTATTAAATCTCTACAAATCCTTGAAACGGGAATTCCTCAGGCTATAATATGTTTGCGTATAATTTTGATTAAAAAAGCCATTGCAGGGAGCCACTGGCGCATTTAAACAAGCCATGAGCGGTTTGTAAATGCAATAGTCCTTCTGCATCCACCTCGAGTACTGTGGCCTCAAAGATTTCGTCATCATCCCTTAACCTGAATCTCATGCGCTGTCCACGCCCCAGTAAGATGCTATTGTAGGCCTGCACGAAATGCTCGAAGGGTTGCTGGCCGTACTGCATCAGCAGGTTGAGGATGCCAGCTCTGAGATCTTGTATAATGTCGAGCAAGTCAAAGGCCAAACCGGATTCTTTTTGCAAAGAAGTAGCGGTGGATAGATGTTCCGGGAAGGCAGTTTGATTGACGTTGATGCCTATGCCTACGATGGCGTAGCTCCACTGGCTGCCTCTGAATATGTTCTCAATTAAAATTCCTGCTGACTTTTTGGCATTGATATAAATGTCATTCGGCCATTTTATTTGCACCTGCCAATATTGGTAGCGGCGTGCAAAGTAGTCTGCCATCACATAGGGGATGAGCATATTGAGGTGGTAAGGATTGCTAGCCAAAGCTTTGTGGGGCTCAATAATCAAGCTCATCATGATGTTTTGGCCAGGCTCAGTTTCCCATTTTCGTCCGCGCTGTCCCTTGCCGGCAGTCTGCTCCAATGCCCAGACCACTGTGCCATGTTGTGCCATTCCGTCCTCAATGAGCTTAATGGCATAATTATTGGTGCTATCCACTGTATCCAGCTGGCAAAGCCATTTTGGATAAGGTTTAACAGTTTGTTTTCTCAAAAGATTTCTTAATTTTGAGCGCAATATAAAAATTTATATTCTTAATTTTCAGTAACTTTTATAAAATATTGGATAATCAGTCTAGAACAGCCGAAAGGGCTACAGTAAGGAAAGCGCAAGCACGCGTTAGTAGAGAGAGCGCTATTTTCAAAACAATCATCAAAGCTATTCAGGATAAAAAAGGCGAGCGTATCGTGTCTTTGGACCTCAGAAATATCGAAGAAGCCGTAGCCGACTTTTTTATCATTTGTGACGCACAGTCGCATATTCAGGTACAAGCTATTGCAGACCATGTGGTGGAAGAGGTGTACAAAAATTGTAAAGAGAAGCCTTTTCATTCAGAGCCGGGTCAGCAATGGACCTTGGTTGATTATGTGAACATTGTGGTACATGTATTCCAAACAGAGGAGCGTAACTTTTACGACATCGAAACCCTGTGGATGGATGCGGACAAGGAAGAACACCCAAGTGCATAGCGCGCTTTGCGGTATTTTTCAATTTAGTTAACAACAAACAGATTTTTTAGTATTCGAAGCATGGAGCAGAACAGAAGACCTGACGGTTCGCCAGGGCCAAATGGCAATGGTCAGGGCAAAAAGCCAAAATCGAGCTTTTATTGGATTTACGGGATAATTATTGCTTTGCTGATAGGCATGAATCTTTTCAGTGGTGGATTTAGCGCTTCTGAATATGAGCAAGTGTCCTTTTTAGATTTTAAGAAAGACCTCCTGGCCGACAAAGTTGAGAAGGTTGTGGTGGTTAATAATTCGCGGGCAGAGGTTTATTTGAAAAAGTCAGCTAAGCCCGCCAAACCGGCAAATGAAAATCCGTATTCTATTATGCGTCCGGCAGAGTCAAAATTTGACTATGCTTTCAATATAGGACGCTACGAAGTATTCGATGACAATTTTAGAATTGTAACCGAAGATATGAAAAACCAGGGCCTTTCGGAGGTACCTGTGATTAATGAAGAAAGAAGCAATCCTTTGGGATTCCTTACCCAGCTGATTTTGCCTGTACTGGTATTATTCGGTCTTTGGATGTTTGTATTCCGTAAGATGGGTGCCGGTGGTGCCGGTGGTCCCGGAGGCGGTATTTTCAGCATTGGAAAGTCTAAGGCACAGCTTTTCGAAAAGGGAGCGATGGTGAATGTTACCTTTAATGATGTAGCTGGTCTTGATGAAGCCAAAGTGGAAATCATGGAGATTGTGGATTTTCTTAAAAATCCGAAAAAATATACAGCTCTGGGTGGTAAAATACCTAAAGGTGCCTTACTTGTAGGCCCTCCGGGTACGGGTAAAACCCTGCTGGCCAAAGCCGTTGCAGGTGAGGCTCAGGTGCCATTCTTCTCTATGTCTGGCTCAGATTTTGTAGAAATGTTTGTAGGGGTTGGTGCCAGCCGGGTTAGAGACCTTTTTAAACAGGCACGCGAAAAAGCGCCATGTATCGTATTTATCGATGAGATAGATGCGATAGGTAGAGCCAGAGGTAAGAATGCGGTAATGAGTAATGACGAGCGTGAAAATACCCTCAACCAAATGTTGGTAGAGATGGACGGATTTAGCGGGGATAGTGGTATTATCATGCTGGCAGCCACCAACAGACCGGATGTATTGGATGCCGCTTTATTGCGCCCGGGTAGGTTTGACAGGCAGATAGCCATCGACCTTCCGGATGCCAAAGGCAGAGAGGCTATCTTTAAAGTGCATTTGTCTAAGATTAAAATTTCCAGCACTTTCGATATCAAGAAGCTAGCTGCTCAGACCCCGGGTTTTGCCGGTGCCGATATTGCCAACGTATGTAATGAGGCGGCACTGATTGCTGCGCGCAATGGCAAGTCTGAGGTAGATATGAATGATTTTAATGCTGCCATCGACCGTATTATTGGTGGACTGGAAAAGAAAAGTAAAATCATTTCTCCTGATGAGAAAAAGGTAATTGCCTATCATGAGGCGGGTCATGCTGTGGCAGGTTGGTTCTTGGAGCATGCTCACCCACTGGTTAAAGTAACTATTGTGCCAAGAGGTACCGCTGCATTGGGTTTTGCTCAGTATTTGCCTAAAGAAAAATACCTGACACTAACCGAAGAGCTACTCGACGATATGACGATGACCCTTGGTGGCCGCGCCAGTGAAGAGATTTTCTTTGGCAAGATTTCAACAGGAGCACTCAGCGATTTGCAGCAGGTGACCCGTACAGCATACGCCATGGTTACCGTGTATGGTATGAATGATAAGATTGGTAACATTTCATACTATAATCCACAAAATGAGAATGGTTTCCAAAAGCCTTATAGTGAAGAAACCGGCAAGATTATCGACCAAGAGGTGAAACGCCTCTCCGACGAAGCTTACCAAAGAGCACTAAGCTTGCTGCGTGAAAAACGTAAAGAGGTGGAAATTATCGCAGAAGAGCTATTGCGCAAGGAGGTGCTTTATAAAGATGATTTGGAGCGCCTTATCGGTAAACGACCATTTGAGGAGTTTAGCTATATCGATACTTCAGATGATGCGCCGGCTGTTCAAACTCAGGTTGAAGAAAGCAGCACACCTGTTGACTATACGCTGCCAGAGGCCGGCAATAATGATGATACACAAACTGTATAGCAGTTTTTAAATGAAATAATCCGGAAGCACTTCCCCCCAGGGAGGTGCTTCCTTTTTTTGTGGTATATGGGAGGCCGGGGGAGGATGCTTGTGGAAAAAGAGCGGAAAGCCAAGTAGGATAAACATCTGGCACTAAGGACGGCTATCCGGGCATGCTACAGCATGGATAGGCCTTATACGGGTATTCTCGTATCCACGCCACCCATTTCAATGAGCCGGTGGGTTACAACACACCAGTCGCTCAAAAATCCGATTTATGGGCTGCTCAAAGCTATTGTTCTATACTTCCTGTACCTAAAGCATAGTGGGGTGAGTCCATGTTTTACTGTCGCAGTGCGTATTTTCTTTTAGTAAATGTAGCACTGTAGTATTAGCATAGTAGTGCAGAAGACGGTTATGGATGGCAGCATTATTGCGGCATACTTTGGCAATTTTTTCATAAGTCCATAATTTGCGCGCTAAAATGCTATCTTTGACCAATTCTCAAAAGTGATATGCCATGGGTTTGTTTTCCAATAAAAATAATTCGCTTTTGCTCGAAAAGGATGCTCAGGAAGTGGTAGCAGCCATACGTGAGGCAGAAATGATGACTTCGGGTGAGGTTCGTGTCTTTATCGAGTCTCATTGTGCCTATGTCAATGCTATGGATAGAGCTTGGGAGATTTTTGCGCAGTTAAAAATGGAGGCCACAGCAGAGCGCAATGCGGTTTTGGTTTACCTGGCACTGCTGGATAGGCAGATAGCGATAATTGGCGATGAGGGTATTCACCAAAGGGTTAAAGATGAGCATTTCTGGGCAAAAGAATTGGAACGTTTAAAGGAGTATTGCAGAGCCGGACGAATCAAGGAAGGCTTATGTACTGTGGTATTGGATATTGGACAAGCTTTGGCCAGGTTTTTCCCTCCCCAACCAGATGAGCAGCATAATGAGATTCCGGACGAAATCGTGTTTGGGCGTTAATAGGTTTTATTTTCTTTTATGAAAAAACGTTTGCTATTGTTAAGAGGTTTACTGCTGACTATGCTCATGTGCATGTCAGGTTTCATTCTACTGGCGCAGAGCGCCAATGAACTACCCGATAAGCCTAATCCGCCTCGTTTGGTAAACGATTTTGCCAAAGTCTTGAGTCTGCAAGAAGTGGAGCAGCTAGAGCGTATTTTGGTAGCCTACAATGATTCTACCAGTACACAGGTGAGTATTGTTACCTTGCCCAGCGTTCAGCCTTATGATATCAGCGAGTATGCGTTTAAGCTGGGGGATAAATGGGGCATCGGGCGGAAAGATGTAGATAATGGCGTGCTCATACTTACTGCTATTAATGATCGTCGCATATTCATAGCTACAGGCTATGGTATGGAGGGCGTGTTGCCTGATGGTAAATTGGGTTTGATTATAAGCAATGAAATAACACCTTTTTTCAGGTCGGGCAATTACTACCAAGACTTTCTCAATGGTATAGAAGCCATAGCGCTTGCTGCGGTGGGCGAATATAAGGCGGTGCATGCGCCATCCGAAGACAGTCTTCCTTCTATTCTTCCTGCGCTGATAATACTTATTATCGTTATCGTGGTTATCTATA
Organism: Edaphocola sp.; assembly: GCA_035304405.1. Lineage (GTDB taxonomy): Bacteria > Bacteroidota > Bacteroidia > Chitinophagales > Chitinophagaceae > Edaphocola. Next base: position 6,763 of record DATGQB010000070.1, on the reverse strand, counting down.
TGGCTAGCCGTGGCGGTGGTGGTGGGCGTGGTGGGCGCTATATTTCTCGCAGAGGCTCCGATGTATTTTGGGGTGGACCCATGATAGGTGGTGGCTTCGGCGGTGGCAGAAGTGGCGGCTTTGGTGGTGGTGGCGGCTTCGGCGGCGGCGGTTTTGGCGGTTTTGGAGGTGGAAGTTTTGGCGGTGGTGGTGCCGGAGGAAGTTGGTAATTATTAATGAAATGTAAATAGTGTACAGTTTTTGCTTAATTTTGTAAATGAAATCTTAAGCATCTTTGGCGAGAAACTGTACGACTATGAACGCAACTTTGAAGACAATATTACTAACCGTTTTAACATTATCTGTTCTAACCATAGCTATGATTGAGTTGAGTGGGATTAGCAGAACAGCACTGTTTAACAAGTTGGAGGGGAATGAATTTATTACCAGTTCCGTAGCCGGAGATAGACCTTCGACTTCTGACACTAATCTGGATATACCTTCAACTACCATTGAATTTGAAAGCGATGTGCATGATTTTGGTGAGGTAAAAGATGGCACTGTGGTGGAGCATATATTTACTTTTGTAAATACCGGCCAGCATCCTTTAATGATTGATGAGGTTGTGGCTACATGTGGCTGTACGGTGCCTACATATACCAGGACGCCAGTAGCCCCCGGAGAGTCCGGCATGGTGGCTATATCATTTAATTCAAAGGGTCGGGTAGGAAATGTGGATAAGGCGGTACTGCTCAAAAGCAACGCTCAAAAGCCGGTTATTCCATTGACCTTTAAAGCTATTGTTACTCCTTAATATTTGTTTTGAAAAAGTATTTATCTCTCGTTAAGTTCAGTCATACAATTTTTGCCATGCCCTTTGCGCTTATAGGGTTTGCGCTGGCAGTATTTTATAAGGGTGAATATACGCTCGACTATCGTACATTTTTGCTGATGCTGGTATGTATGCTCACTGCCAGAAATGCCGCCATGGCTTTCAATCGCTATTTAGACCGTCATTTTGATGCGAAGAATCCGCGCACTGCAAACAGAGAGGTGCCGGCCGGTATCATCTCAGCAAGAAATGCACTGCTGTTTACTGTAGTCAATTGCATTATTTTTTTAATTGCTACCTACTTTATTAATAATTTGGTGTTCTATCTGGCACCCATCGCCTTGTTTGTGGTATTATTTTATAGCTACACCAAGAGATTTACGCCTTTGTGTCATATCGTACTGGGCGTGGGGCTAGCATTGGCTCCTATTGGGGCTTATCTTACCGTAACCGCCACGTTTGATATACTGCCTCTTTTCTTCTCCTTTATAGTGCTCACATGGGTATCTGGCTTTGATATTATTTATGCCCTGCAAGACGAAGAGTTCGACAGAGCGCATCAACTAAAGTCTATACCGGCCGCATTGGGTAAAAAGAGAGCACTGATGGTGTCGAATATATTGCATGTCATCTCAGCCGCCTTGATCATTACGGTGGGGGTATATGCCGCCTTTGGCTGGATATACTGGCTTGGCGCTGTCATCGTAATTTTATTGCTTATCTATCAGCATACCCTCGTAAAGCCTCATGACTTAAGTAAGGTAAATCTGGCATTTGGCACCACCAATGGTATTATCAGCCTGGTTTATGCTGTATTTACCATTGTAGATTTGGTGTTTTTCAATTAAATCTTACAGTTTCTGTGCGCCGGTAATCGCAAGTGTTGTAACTTTCAGTTGTTCAAACAGAGTATGGATTGATGGCAAAATTATTTTTGAAGAAAAGGATTGATAGTAGGATTGCCCATGGTCATCCTTGGGTATTTCATAATGAAGTTGGGGAGCTCGAGGGGAATGCTGGAGCTGGCGATGTAGTAGATGTTTTTTCTTCAAGTGGTTCTTTTGTAGGGCGTGGATATTATAATCCTGCATCCAAAATCTGTTTGCGATTTTTATCCCGGCATCAGGACAGTATCGATGCGGCATTTTTTCACAAACAAATACTTACGGCATGGGAGCAGCGGCAGCATTTAGGCTACGCTGAGAATTGTCGCCTTATAGCAGCAGAAGCCGATGGCTTGCCAGGCCTGATTGTTGACAAATATGGCGATTATCTTGTATTGCAGATTCATACCCTGGGTATGGAACAATGGAGGGATGATTTAGTATCCTCTCTCCAGGAAATTTTCGCGCCTAAGGGCATTTATGAGCGGAGTGATGTGCCAGTGCGAGAAAAGGAGGGGCTGCCGCTCAAGACTGGTTTTCTCAGCCCGCCGTTTGATACAAATATTACCATTTTTGAGCATGGGACGAAATTCGCTGTGGATATAGCTAAGGGGCCGAGAACTGGATTTTATCTGGAACATAGCAAAAACAGGCAGCTCGTAGGACAGCTCGGCAAGGGCCTGGATGTATTGGATTTATTCTGTTATTGTGGTGCCTTTGGCATACAAGCGCTCCAGAATGGTGCACGGTCTGTCTGCTTCGTAGATTATGATGAGCAAGCAATTGGCTTGGCCCGGCACAATGCGGCAGCCAACGGTTGGTCAGGAAGTAGTAACTTTGAACTGAAAAACGCTTTTGAATGGTTGAAGCAGGCCGCTAAAGACAATAAGCGATATGATTTGATTGTGCTAGACCCTCCTGCATTTGTGAGTGGCAGAGGTTCAGTTGATAATGCTATGGTTGCCTACAAGGAAGTAAACTTGCGTGCACTAAAACTACTACGCCCGGGCGGATACCTGTTTACTACCGCAAATGCGCATCAGATAAGTTGGGAGCTGTTTCGGAGCCTGATGCTTGATGCGGCTAAGGATGCCAAAAGAAGCCTGAAGCAAATAGGGTTTGGAGGGGGCTCTCCGGATTTTCCGGTGATATGGTCCCTGCCCAATACAGATTATATGAAATACTTAATGCTGCAAGTACTGTAAGCTATGTTGATAAAAGAACAAATATTGGATTGGCTGGAATCGGTAACTGACCCGGAAATACCCGCGGTTACCATCAGGGATATGGGGATTTTACGAGATGTGGAAGTGATGGACGAGTCTTCGGTACGGGTAGTCATTACACCTACCTATAGCGGCTGTCCGGCTATGGATATTATTGCCATGCAGGTTCGTATGGTATTGCTGGGGCATGGCTTGAAAAAGGTGGAGGTGACCCAGCAGCTACAACCTGCCTGGACCACCGATTGGATTAGTGAAAAAGGTAGAGCGCAGATGTTGGCTTTAGGTATAGCGCCACCTACCCGTCGCTCTGCAGATAGCCTGGGCTTGTTTGAAGAGGATGAAGTGCCTTGTCCGCGATGTAAAAGCGAGCATACCGAGCTGGTGAGCAGATTTGGTGCTACCAGTTGCAAAGCCATGTACCGCTGTCTGGATTGTAAGGAGCCATTTGAGCATTTTAAATGTCATTAGCAGCGCACTCTGCCATTAAATTATTTTGATGGGGAGGCATTTAATTTATTGAATAATCAGAAAAGATATGATTTACGAATTTAAAGGTTTTATACCCGTAGTGCATCCGACTGCTTTTGTGCATCCTCAGGCCGTGGTGACCGGAAACGTTATTATCGGTAAGGACGTGTATATTGGTCCGGGTGCAGCTTTGCGTGGAGACTGGGGTGGCATAGAAATTGGTGATGGCTGTAATGTACAGGAAAACTGCACCATTCATATGTTTCCGGGTGTAACGGTCAGGTTAGAAGAAGGTGCGCATATCGGTCATGGCGCGATAATACATGGAGCTCATATTGGTAAAAACTGCCTTATCGGTATGAATGCTGTGATAATGGATGATGTGGTGATTGGAGATGAGAGTATCGTGGGAGCATTGGCTTTTGTGAATGCCAATACGCAAATTCCACGCAGAAGTTTGGTCGTAGGTAATCCTGCAAAAATTATAAAAGAAGTAAGTGATGAGATGATTGCATGGAAAACAAAGGGTACGCAACTGTACCAGTCGCTGCCGGAAGATATGCGTCAGTATTGGAAACCATGTGAGCCACTAAGGAGCATACCCGAAAACAGACCCGCTCAAGAAACATTGTACGATACCTGGAACGCCATCAAAGGTAAATAGACCTGAAAGTAAACATTAAGCGGAATGCTGCGTACTTAAATTGCCAAAATTTCGTTTATTTTGGCACACTGTTATGCGAAAATTCAAAACTTTAGTTTTTCTAATTTGCTGCTGTTGGAGCAGCTTTTCTGCATTTGCCCAAATGGCCAAGCTGCGGGGGCAAGTTAAGGACGAAGATGGATATCCTTTGTCGGATGTGTTGATTCGTGTGGGCAAATCCAATACCTATGTTAACTCAGATTCACTTGGATTTTACAGTTTGGAGTTGACCCCTGGCCAAAAGCATGTCATCAATGCAGTACTATTAGGCTTTCAGACTAATGTATTTCATATCACCCCCTCTGAAGGAGAACTTGTGACCAGAGATATTGTGATGATACTCAATGGCTCTAGTGCCAGTGCCGCATACGTGCGTGCCGAGCGCAGCAGAGAGCAGGTGGGCACCATCGAGTTTACCGCAAAAAATATAAAAGAAGACCCCAACCCAATAGGAGGGGTGGAAGGTAAAGTAAAAACCTTGGTAGGTAGCCGCAACGAAACCAGCTCCCAATACAATGTAAGAGGGGGCAACTTTGACGAGAATCTCGTATATGTAAATGGCTTCGAAATTAATCGGCCCTTTTTGGTGCGTAGCGGTCAGCAAGAAGGCTTGAGTTTTATCAACTCAGATATGGTGAGCCGAGTGGAATTTTCGGTTGGCGGTTTTCAAGCCCGTTATGGCGACAAGATGTCCAGTGTTCTGGACGTGCATTATAAGCGTCCGGCAAAATTTGCAGGTTCTGCAATGGCCAGTCTCTTAGGCTTTCAGGCCCATGTAGAGGGAGCATCTAAGAAGAATAAGCTCAGTTATATGGTGGGGCTGCGTCAAAAATCCAACCAGTATTTGTTACGCTCACAGCCGGTAAAAGGTCAGTACAATCCTTCGTTTACAGATCTGCAGGCCTTGTTGAATTATCGTTTCTCGCCCAAGTGGGAGATGGAGTTTATAGGCAATTATGCCCTGAACAAATTTCATTTTGTACCTGCATCTTCTCGTACCACTTTTGGCTCTGTTACTAGAGCGTTGGCTTTTACTGCTTTGTATGACGGTCAGGAAATTTCCAGTTTTGATAATGCTTTCGGTGGCCTATCACTTACCTACAAGCCCAATCCAAATTTCGACCTTCGTTTTCAGGCGAGTATGTTCGGCTCATACGAGCAAGAGACTTATGATATTCGGAGCCTATTCATGTTGTCGGAAGTTGAGCTCAATTTGGGCAATGACGGTCGCCTGGGGGAAGATCTTACCAGCCTGGGATCAGGCATGATACATCGATATGCAAGAAATTTTCTTGCTGCCAATGTAGCCAACTATGGTATCAAAGCCGGCTATCGCAAAGGTGCGCACACCCTGCATATGGGTGCCAATCTGCAACAGGTGCATATTTATGACAGATTGCTGGAATGGGAGCGTCGAGATAGTGCTGGCTTTTCCATTCCTTATGATCCTAAGCAGGTAAATATGTACAAATTTTACGAAGCAGATAATGAGCTCGCTTACGAAAAAGTAGATTTTTATTTGCAGGATAATATATTGCTCAAAGCGGAGGGGAAGGCCAGATTAAGTCTTGGCCTGCGAGGATTGTATAATTTCCTCAATAAAGAATTGGTTTGGAGTCCGAGGGCAAATCTCAGTTTTAAGCCCGATTGGGATAAGGACATGATTTTTAAAATCGCTAGTGGGGTGTACGCCCAGCCTGCATTCTACCGTGAAATGCGTGATCGTTATGGTAACCTGAATACCGATTTGAAAGCGCAAAAGTCATGGCATGTGGCAGGTGGAATGGACTATAATTTTATGGCACTCAATTTCAGACCCTTCAAATTCACAGTAGAACTTTTCTACAAGCAATTATGGGATTTAGTGCCTTACGACTACGATAATGTCCGCATTAGATACGCAGCCAATAATGATGGTCGCGGATACGCTTATGGCGCCGAATTAAGATTATTTGGCGATTTGGTGAAGGATGCGGAATCCTGGCTGAGCATAGCATATTTGCGCACCATGGAGCAAATCTATAATCACGAACTGCAACAATATGGTGATTGGCAACCTCGTCCTACTGATGGCAGAGTTACCTTTGGATTGTTCTTCTCAGACTATTTTCCCCAAAACCAAAACTTTAAAGTCTTTCTCAATATGATGTATGCCACCGGCTTACCTGCTCCACTGCCCGGTGAAACATTTGAGCGTAAAGATGACTTTAGAATCACGGATTATAAAAGAGTGGACATTGGTTTTTCTGCCCTGCTTTTGGACGCCAGCAAGCGCAGTCCTCGATACTACAGCTTGTTTAAGGATGTAAAATCAATATGGGCAAGCCTGGAAGTGTTCAATCTGATGGCCTTTGGCAATACGCTGTCTTATGAATACATTGAGTCTATGCATAATGACTTTAGCTATTATATACCTAATAGGCTCACTAACAGACTAATTAATTTGAAACTGGCCGTGCGATTTTAGTTGCCGGGCCCTTATTAAACAAAACGGTTACAACAAAGGAGGTGGTCCAAAAGACTACCTCCTTTATTATTCGCCGAAAAGGAAATTGCTTGTGACGCTCTCTTGTATAATATTCGTATGAGATAAACCCAGATTACGCATTAGACTCTTTATATAAAATTATTCTTGCTTCTAATCCACTTCAATAGCTCAAAAACCATAATT
>DATGQB010000069.1:0-12768 GCA_035304405.1 Edaphocola sp. | reverse complement strand
TTATATAAAATTATTCTTGCTTCTAATCCACTTCAATAGCTCAAAAACCATAATTTATTATGCTTTTTTCACTATTTTGTGGATTATTTGCCATAATAATTTTCTTTTAAATTCCTAATGCGTAATCTGGGTTAAAAAAATGAGGTGAACTTAGCATTCACCTCATCTTTATTTTATTACACTACAACAGCACTATCTGGCTTGCTGCGTTTGGCGTATATAATCTCTATACACATCAGAGCCCGCTTCCAATTTTTTAGAAATGGCAGTCAGCTGGTCGCTATAACGCTTCGCTAAATCTGTCTGCTGAACCGCGTTAGCTAACTCTATCATTCTGCTTAGTGTATTGACACACTCCAAGGCCGCCGGAATCGTTCCATACTGACCTTTGGTATCCAATTCCACAAAATAATTGGTATAATCGGTTGCATACTTACTCAATTTATCACCAATAATCTGTGCCTTGGCAGGGTCGCCTGCTGCCAGATAAGCCTGGTAAACAAATGCCGCAGAGTTTTCCAAACCAGAAATTTCGATAGGGAAAGAGCGATCCGAAACCTGAGCCATAACATGATCAAGTAGTTTGATGGCATCAGCATTACGACCTACAATGGTTAAACGTAGTGCAAGTTGTGCAGCTTCTGTGCGATAATCCCAGAAGGTGCGTCTGTTAGGCCAGTCGTAATACACCTTGTCTGTGCTAGCCAGATTGAACTGGAAGGTATCCATGAAGAGGCGCAAATTTTTGTCCAAATCAGAACTTGGCATAAGACCAGCCACACGCGGCTCTTCTGTAGGCACTAACTTATTCAGAATACCTTCTTTCTTCAAATATCCTTCCAGACCACTCAACGATACTCCACCAGTTACATAAAGCGCACGCTTCCATCCTTCGGCAGCAATGCCGGCAATAATATTCATCATAGCCATATCCGCTCTGGTTACATATCCTTCGCTAAATTGCATAATCAGCTGCTCAGGAATATTAATGCTACTATCGCTGCTATTAACCAAATTAGAAGCCAATACAGCCTGACGGTCTACTGGAATGGCAATGTTGCGTACAGGTAGTACAGGGTACACCTTATCCCTTCCACGCAGCATCATACCATTTTTACGGTCCATCAGGTAAGTCATTACATCCTGTGCACTAAATGCCCGACCTTGCAATCTAGGATTCTCGTTGATAAAGTACACGTTGTCATTTCCATAACCTTCAACGAACTCTTTTGTCCATAATACCGGTACAGGCGCAGCATCATTCACGGCATCAAAAAGCTGAATATTTTGCCAGTCAGTACCCAGTAAGTTATAGTTAAGAATGCGTACATCCTTTCTAAAGCCTTCTACTTCCTGAATATACCATAATGGGTAAGTTTCATTATCACCATTGGTAATCAAGATGGCATTGCTATCACAAATTGCCAGCATATTACGAGCATGGTCCCAAGCCAGGGTTTTCTTGCTCCTATCGTGGTCATCCCATTCTTCGGCAGCTAAGATAACAGGTCCGGCAAAAACACCTATCAGTACAGCAATTGATGCAGCAGGCACCGGGTTTTTCAACACCTTTGTAAACCAATCTCTTAGCATGAATATACCAATTCCAATCCAAATCGCATATGCGTAGGTAGCAATATATTGATAATCGCGCTCACGTGGTTGGTATGGAGTATTGTTGATATACAATTGCACGGCAATACCGGTAAAGAACCAGAATGACAAAACCACAAAACCATCCAGACGGTGCTTTTTAAACTGGTATACTAATCCTAAAATACCCAGAATAAACGGCAGGCCATACATAGTATTTCTTGCACGGTTATGCTTATAGGCATCCGGCATTTTATTTACATCACCACGACCCAACGCCTTATCGATAGCATTAATACCGGTAATCCAGTTACCATGATGCGGTTCATCACCATAACCTTGGTAATCATTCTGACGACCTACATAGTTCCACATAAAGTAGCGCCAGAACATATGATTCATCTGGTAGGACATAAAGAACCTAAAGTTATCTCCTGCACTTGGTGGCTCGTTAGGTCCCAAGCCCAATGCATTACGGTAATAGCGCACATGTCCCCTACTGTTATCGTTACTCCAAATTCTTGGGAAGAAATGCTTCTCTGCATAATTGATTTTAACGTCATGTCCCACAACCTCATAGGTAGTTTTGCCATCACGGGTTATAGGCAGGTAAACCGGGTCACCCTCCTCGGTACTATATTGTGTATCAAAATACTGACCAGTAAGGAATGGAGTAGAACCGTATTGTGCACGCTGCAGATAAGGAATAAGCGACATCACATTATCCGGATTGGTCATATTGATAGACACCCCGGCATTGGCACGAATGACCGTAGGCACATAACAAGTGTAACCGATAGTCATAAATGCTAATGACAGCATAGCAATGTGAAGCGTATAAAGGCCTTTACGCTTAGCGTATATAATCACCGCCGCGATAATAGCTGCAAACAATACCAGGAAGAAAATCGCTCCCGAATTCAATGGCATGTTGAAGCTATTAACGAAAGTAAGCTCAAATTTTGATGCCCAGATTGGAATATATTGAATGACGCCATACTGTACAATGAGCAACACTACACCACCAATAAAGTAGGCAAACAAACCTCCTGCAAGCGTAGGCTTAAAGCGTTTAAAGTAATAAACCAATGCAATACTCGGAATTGCTAGTAAGCTCAAAAGGTGGACACCGATAGACAGACCAATCAGATAAGCTATTAACACCAGCCACCTGTCGGCATAAGCATCGTTGGATTCCTCCCATTTTAATACACACCAGAACACCAATGCGGTAAAGAAAGATGAAGTTGCATATACCTCACCTTCTACAGCAGAGAACCAAAAAGTATCTGAGAATGTGTAAGCCAGGGCACCCACAACACCAGCTCCGATAATGGAAATAAGGTTTGCAGTTGAGTATGACGCATCACCAGGTACTAATCTTTTAGCAAAGTGAGTGATAGACCAGAACAAAAATAAAATAGTGAAGGCACTGGCAGTAGCACTCAAAGCATTCACAAACATGGCCACACTCTGCGGATTAGGCGCAAAAATGGCAAATAATCGGCCCAGAAGCATAAACAAAGGAGCGCCAGGCGAGTGCCCTACCTGTAGCTTTGCCGCACAGGCAATAAACTCCCCACAATCCCAAAAACTAACTGTGGGTTCCATGGTCATCAGGTACACCATCAGGGAGATACCAAAAACTATCCACCCGGAAATGTTGTTGATTCTACTAAAATTCATGGTTTAAATTTATGTTGTGTGCGCAAATATAAAGTATTGACATGATAAAAAACGACACCCTAGCCTACAAATACAGATATGTGCATAATTTATTGTTTTGTAGCATTCACTACTACACATTTTGGAAAAATAAAGGATATTTGCAATTCTACCCTTCCTATCCACGCGAAAAGCATTCTTAATCCGACATAATTATAAAGATTTATGATAAAGCGCATTCTGTTTTTATTATTAATGGTCCAAATCAACGCGCATGCCATCCGGAAAGATGAACTCAAAACCGGAGATTTAATTTTCCAAAATCTGGACTGCGGCCCCATGTGTGATGCTATTGAAGCGGTGACGAAAGGGTACAACAATAAACCTTTTTCTCATATGGGCATGGTTTATATTTTGCAAGACAACATTTTTATAATAGAAAGTATTGGAGCAGGTGTGCAACTTACACCTTTAGAGCGCTTTATATCTAGAACAAAGCATGCCCATTGGGTAGGACGTATACGTAATAAATACCAACACCTGATACCCAAAGCTACCGGATTTGCACTAATGTGTGAGGGCATGCCATACGATGATGAATTTTTATACGGGAATGGAAAGTATTATTGTTCAGAACTTATTTATGATGCTTTTAAAGCTGCCAACAATGGCAAGCCATTCTTCGAGTTGAAGCCGATGACCTTCAAAGCTCCGGGCGCTTATGATTACTTTCCTGTCTGGCAGCAACACTTTCTACAACTAGATATGCCCATACCTGAAGGAGCATTGGGCTGCAATCCGGGTGGCATCTCTTTATCTAAGAAAATTCAGATGCTTGGTCTGTTAGAATAAAATTTAGATAACAATATTATGCTGACCAAGTTCACAGCCTTTTTTATACCTTTGACCTATTCGTTTCACATACCATTATTTGACATTTTCATAACCCAATGCCCAAAGAAAAAAAAACAACAAATACCCGACAATCTAAAGCTACAAATACGGCATCCCCAAAACTGGACCCGGAGCAAATCGCCGAACGTAAACGTAACATTCGCCTAAGCGTGGGCTTTTTTGTAACCTTAATCGGCGCGGTGTGCTCCATATCTATTATAAGTTATTGTTTCAACTGGAAGGAAGACCAAAACAATCTGATTTCAAACCTATCCTTTTGGGATTTCCTTTTTAATGAGGAGCTAAAAGTTGAAAACTGGAGTGGAAGATTTGGCGCAGCCATTGCCCATTCTTTGGTATACAGGGGCGTTGGCGTTGTTTCCATTCTGTTTACCTTATGGATAGCAGCCAAAGGCATTAATATACTTTCTGCAAGTACCTATATCAAGACCAAGAAATGGCTTAGATGGATGGCATTCGCGGTATTGTTTGTAAGTCCAATGCTATCCCTGATTTTTGCCCAGCACCCCTTCCCATTCGGAGGAGCATTGGGCAATGCTGTTGTCAGCTGGACTTATGGCTTCGCTGGCACCGCAGGTACTATTTTGGTATTGCTAACTGTGCTCGCCATTTTTGCTTTTATTGTGTTCAAGTTGGATATTAAGCCATTGATGACAAAAGCAAAAAGTGTGGGCAAAGAAATGGTGAATGAAGAGGAGGTATCGGCAGCAGCCCAAAATGATGCCTACATGCCCCAGTCCCCTACCTATGGCGAGATTGCTAACCGAGCCACCCACCCTGACGATGAGGATGTGGCACTTGTGGCTCCTGAATTCAAACCCAACATACTAAAAGAGGATACTGCGCCACAACCCTTCGACGCTGAGAACATGGATGAAGAAGACGAAGAGGCCATTGGTGAAATGCATTTGATAGAACTGTCGATGGAAGAGGCTGAAGAAAACCCCAATACAAGCATTGAGGAGGAAATAGGCCTAGATATACCCGATCATTTGATAATCACCCCTTTTCAGTCAACAGAAGCACAGGCTACTGAGGATGCAGTTGCTAACCAAGGTCTGGGTAATCAAATACCTCTGGAACTCAACGCAACTACCACTACACCAGCCAGCAGCAAAGCCGATGATTTAGAAATACTGCCACCAGTACAAGATAATCCTGCGAGCTTCGGCATGCATACCGATATTGCGCCGGCTACACAAAAGTCTAGCCATACAACAGTCACTGGAAAGCTGGAGCCTTATGACCCTTCTCTGGAACTGAGCAGATATAAATACCCTACTCTCGATTTACTGGACGAATATGCTCAGGGAGATATTTCTTTCAATCGGGAAGAATTGGAAAGAAATAAAAACCAAATCATTGCAACACTGAGAAGCTTTGGTATCGAAATTCAGCGCATATCTGCCACAGTAGGCCCCACCGTTACCTTATACGAAATAGTACCTGCTGAGGGTGTGCGTATCTCCAAAATCCGTAATTTGGAAGATGATATTGCACTGAGCTTATCTGCTTTAGGAATACGTATGATTGCCCCGATTCCGGGAAAAGGCACCATAGGTATTGAAGTACCTAATGCCAACAAGCAGATTGTATCCATGAGAGCGCTTCTGGAAAGTGAAAAATTTATCAACAGTACAATGAGCTTGCCTATTGCTCTCGGCAAGAAAATCGACAATGAAAATTACATTGTAGATTTGGCTACCATGCCCCACCTGCTCATGGCAGGAGCAACCGGACAGGGTAAATCTGTGGGTATCAACGCTATTTTAGTTTCATTATTATACAAGAAGCATCCATCCCAAGTTAAGTTTGTCATGGTAGACCCCAAAAAGGTGGAACTATCTGTATACAGACTTATTGAAAAACACTTTCTCGCCAAACTTCCTAACGAAGAAGAGGCCATCATTACAGATACTAAAAAAGTAATCAATACACTTAATGCGCTGTGTATTGAGATGGACAATCGTTATGAATTGCTCAAAGACGCCGGGGCCAGAAATATCAAGGAGTATAATGAGAAATTTATACAAAGGAAGCTAAATCCTCAGGATGGACACAAATTCTTACCATTTATTGTACTCGTCATAGATGAGTTTGCCGACCTGATAATGACAGCCGGAAAAGAGGTAGAAATGCCTATCGCACGCTTGGCACAGCTAGCCCGCGCCGTCGGCATTCACCTCATTGTGGCCACTCAAAGACCTTCTGTAAATGTGATTACGGGTATTATTAAGGCCAACTTCCCTGCGCGTATCGCCTTTAGAGTGTCTTCAAAAATAGATAGCCGCACTATTCTGGATACCGGTGGTGCCGACCAGCTCATAGGGCGTGGTGATATGTTGGTATCTCACGGCAGCGACATTATTCGTCTCCAGTGTGCCTTTGTAGACACTCCTGAAGTGGAAAGAATTGTGGAATTCATTGCAGGGCAGCAAGGCTACCCTACCGCTTTTGAATTGCCGGAATATGAGGGTGCCGAGAATGAATCGCTGGAGGAAAAGAACATTGACCTATCGAAAAGAGATAAAATGTTTGAAGAGTGCGCCTATCTGGTAGTAAACTCTCAGAGTGGCTCCACTTCAATGCTGCAAAGGAAGTTTAACTTGGGTTATAACCGTGCGGGACGAATCATGGACCAGCTTGAAGCGGCCGGTATCGTAGGTCCTGCTCATGGCAGTAAGCCAAGAGAGGTACTGGTAAAGACAGAATATGAGCTTCGAGAAATAATCGAAAGTTTGTTCTAAGTTTTCAATATCTTTTTCCGTCTATATTGTAAAAAGGTCAAAAATTATTACTACAGTTTTCATTTTTGACCTAATTTTAAACCAACAAAACAAAAAAATATAGACATGAAACAGTTCAATTTCTTCCGCAAGCTCGGGAGCAAGCCCGTGCAGCTTCTTACTTTTGGCATTCTCCTTGGCCTCTCAGCATGTAAAAAAGACAAAGACACCCAAAATCAGGTAACAAGCCCTGAAGCCTACCGCTCTTTAACGCAGGCCGGCCTTTCCAGTTTGATGCAAACGGCTACTTTTAATATAGACGGCGGCACTTTCGTGTTCGAATCTAATAAGGGTACTATGGTATACATTCATACAGATTGTTTACGAAAGGATGGTGCAGCGGCTACTGGTACGGCTAGGTTGGAATTCTATGAAGCTTACGAGTATGCAGATATGGTAATTGCCAACAAGGCTACCATGGGTTATAATGCCGAGAACGTACTGGAACCACTACGCACAGGTGGTCAATTCTTTGTGAGGGTAACTCAGGACGGGGCTCCCCTAGATACTGACTGCGCAATCAGTATTGAAACCTCGTGTGAACACACCGGAGGTTATGATGGTGATATGGTCGGTTGGATAGGACAATTCATTAAAGATGACTTGGTTTGGAATCAAAGCGATGATGTCAATGTAGGAGCCAATGACCGCTCTGAACCTGGCTATTTTTTAGAGGCTTTGGAATTCGGATGGTTCAATATCGATAAGCTTTATGATGATCCAAGACCTAGAATACCGCTCAACATTTCCGTACCAGTCGCATATGTTGAGGCATGTACGGTTTATGCAATAATCAAAGGGGAACCATACTCACTGGGACTTGCCGGTTACGGTGAATGGCCAATTGGATTGGAGATTTACCTGATTTTCGTATCGGAAAATAATGGCCAGTACCAGTGGGAAATTAAGGAGCACACTGTACAGCAGGGTCAAACTATCAATTTCAACCTTGCAAATGCTCAAACCGGCAACATTACACAATTGAGAAATGCCTTAAGCGCACTGCAATAGACACCTAGCTTATTAAAAGCAAAAAAGAGCCCGCTTCCAGTGAAGCGGGCTCTTTCAATGAGATGGTTACATCTAATGCCCACCAGATAATCAGCTGCGACAATCATGTAATCAGATTGTGACAAGCCCCAAAAAGTAGAGCCAATACAATGTAGTGTATTGGCTCCAAGATACTGTATATGCTTGAACAATATGAAGTAAAATTGCTTACAGGTGAATAGCTTCACCCAAAGCTACTTCGATGGCATCTTTCACTGCTTCGCTCATGGTTGGGTGAGGGAAGATAGTGTCTAATTGCTCATGGTAAGTAGTCTCTAATTTGCGAGCTGTTACTGTCTCAGCGATAATTTCGGTTACGTTTGCACCAATCATGTGGCAACCCAACCACTCGCCGTATTTAGCATCGATAACTACCTTCACAAAGCCTTCGGTTGCACCTGCAGCACTAGCCTTACCCGATGCCGAGAATGGGAATTTACCCACTTTCACTTCGTATCCGGCTTCTTTTGCTGCTTTTTCGGTCATGCCTACAGAAGCAATTTCAGGTGAGCAGTAGGTACAGCCCGGTACATTACCATAATCTAATACAGCAGGCATATATGCAAATTTGCCTTCTTTGTGTGCAATAGCTTCAACGCAGATAACGGCTTCCTTCATTGCTACGTGAGCTAAGGCCTGACCAGGAACGATATCACCAATAGCGTAAATACCATCTACATTGGTTTTGTAGTATGGATCCACCATTACTTTACCTTTTTCGGTAGTAATTTTCAAATCTTCAAGACCTATGTTCTCGATATTGGTGCTTACACCCGCAGCAGATAACAAAATATCTGCTTCTAAAGTCACAGGACCATTTGCAGTTTGTACAGTAGCCACAACGCCTTCACCACTAATGTCTGCTTTCTCTACAGATGAAGAAGTCATTACTGTAATACCTTTTTTCTTGAATGACTTTTCTAATTCTTTAGAGATGTCTGCGTCCTCTACCGGTACAATTCTATCCATAAATTCTACAATAGTCACTTTTGTACCCAAAGTAGAATAGAAATATGCAAACTCCACGCCGATAGCTCCGGAACCTACTACTATCATTGATTTTGGTTGGCTTGGCAAAGACAATGCTTCTCTATAGCCAATAATTTTCTTACCATCAATTGGCAATGCAGGCAATTCACGGCTGCGAGCACCGGTAGCCAGAATAATGTGTTTGGCAGTATGCTTAGTAACGCTTCCGTCTTCTGCAGTAACTTCTAATTCTTTTGCGGCATTCAATTTACCAAAGCCTTTAATCACTTCGATTTTGTTCTTTTTCATCAAGAACTGAATACCTTTACTCATTTTGTCAGCTACACCACGGCTTCTTTTGATGATTGCTTCAAAGTCGTGTTTTGCCCCTTCTACAGAAACACCATAGTCTTGAGCATGGCTGATGTATTCAAATACTTGTGCTGATTTTAATAAAGCTTTGGTAGGAATACAACCCCAGTTTAGACAAATACCTCCAAGGTTTTCTCTTTCTACGATTGCGGTTTTATAACCTAATTGTGCAGCGCGGATAGCGGCTACATAACCACCAGGACCGCTACCTACTACGATTACATCGAATGCCATAATTATCTAATTGAATTTTAGTTTTTTTATAAATACTAATATATCGCACAAAAGTAGGCAATTCGGGCTAATTCTGCAATAATTTTCAAACATACTCAGCAGGCGATGCCAATTTATGGCCAAAAATCATCCTTCACACTCCCCTAATACATTCCCTTACTACCTTGGGAGAGGTTATTAAGGCATCACACTCAACTAAATGCCGCAATCACCGTCCCTTGCTTGCTGAAATACTTAAAGGCCTAAAATTGGTATTAGTTCCGGCCTATCAAACAATTTAGGTCAAAAAGCGATAAGTTTGCAAGTACAAATATCCAATCTCAGAGATGGAAAATGAAGCTAAGAATAAAATTCCAGAACAAAAATATTGGCGGCGCTGGTACTGGAGCCTCCTCCTTTGGCTGCTGCTGCTCATCATAATTTTTAGCTGGATTACGCAATATTACAAATGAGTTATATAGACTGGATAATACTTGTAGCTACCCTCATAGGGATTATTATTTACGGCTTGTATCAGAGTAAGGGGCAGAGCGGAGATGCATATATTGTAGCAGGCAGACAAATGCCCTGGTATGTAGTACTACTTGGCATCATGGCTACTCAGGCAAGTGCCATTACCTTTCTGTCCGGCCCAGGTCAGGCCTATACAGATGGTATGCGCTTTGTCCAATATTATTTTGGGCTACCGCTGGCAATGATAGTAATCGCCGCGGTTTTTGTACCCTTATATCGGAAGATGAATGTGCGCACAGCCTACGAGTATCTGGACCAGCGCTTTGATAAAAAAACGCGCCTGCTCACCAGCGTGCTCTTTCTTATATCCAGGGGGGTATCCACCGGCATAAGTGTATATGCACCGGCAATTATTCTTTCTGCAATTTTGGACATCAACATATACCTCACGAATGTTTTAGTAGGCGGACTCCTGATTATTTACACCTATACCGGAGGTGCCAAAGCCATTGCTCAGACGCAGAAAGTACAATTTACCATTATTCTGCTTTCGATGGCCTTTGCAGGATACCTGATAGTGCAGGCGCTGCCTAAGGGTATCGGCTTCGGTGATGCTATGTATCTGGCCGGAAAATCAGGCAAACTAAATATCATCACCACCAACTTTGATGTGAATGACAAATACAATATTTGGAGTGGTATCATTGGCGGCTTCTTTCTGGCCCTCTCCTATTTTGGCACAGACCAAAGTCAAGTGGGCAGATACATTGGGGCAAAAGACAGTAAAGAAGGTCGATTGGGATTACTACTAAACGGATTCGTTAAAATCCCGATGCAATTTTTGATACTTCTGCTGGGAGCCATGCTTTTTGCATTCTACAGCTTTGAAAAAGCTCCCATTACCTTCAATAATAAAGCAGAGCAGCTAATAGCTAATACAGAAAATCCCGAATACCATGCCCTGAAAGTAGCAAATAGCATGCTGACGGAGCGAAATAAAGAAATAGCTGCCAATGTGGTTGCGCTCCGCAATACAGAAAACCCGATAAGTCTGCAGCAAAATTTGGAAAAACTCAGCGCCACCCAAATAGCTATTGAGCAGAACAGACAGGCGTTTAAAGACCTGGTAAAACAACAAAACATACCGGCAGAAGCCAATGATACCAATTATATTTTTCTACATTTTGTAAAAAACTATATGCCGGTCGGAATGATTGGACTTCTTTTCGCAGTTGTATTTCTGGCCAGCTGGGGCTCCATCTCTGCTGCACTCAACGCTTTGGCATCCAGCTCTTACCTTGATGTACAAAGACTGATTTTTAAAAGCGCCCGCCCTCACAAGGCTCAAAATGAACTAAAATGGGTAAAAATACATACCCTGTTTTGGGGCATCTTTAGCATATTGGTAGCCATGCTAGCCACCAATATGAGTACTTCTCTAATCGAAGTAGTGAATGAGCTGGGAAGTATATTCTATGGCATCATTTTAGGAATATTCCTTGTTGCTTTCTTTTTTAAGCAATTGCAGGGAAAAGCTGTATTCCTCAGCGCATTGACAAGCCAATTGCTGATATTCATTATCTACATAAACAAATGGGTGGGCTTCCTTTGGTTAAACCTGATTGGTGCGCTACTGGTCATAGCAATAGCCTTTTTGATACAATATCTAATACCTAAAAAAGTATCATAAATATAACCAATAACCGAATTCAACATTGATGAAAAGTATTTTTTTAAGCACATTGGCACTGCTCACAAGTGTCGCTTGCAATGCTCAATCGCAGTCCGCTGAGACAAATAACAAAACTGCTCCTAAATATACCTACAACACAGTGCGCAAGGCACAAACCCTTGCAGAAGCTTATTACAGTAATGATGCGGAACTCTACAAGCTTGTAGAGCAAGCTATGAGTAAAATGACACCCCAGGAGAAAGCCGCGCAGATGATTATGGCCGCATCTAGTGAAACTTTAGGCTTTACCTACCTGAATGGTACGCAAAGTCTTGTAAAGAATAAGCAGGCTGCAAACGTGCTCTTTTTGAAAGGGAATAAGAAGGATTTTATTAAGCAATCGCAGGAACTTAAAGGCTATACCATTGCAGATATGGAGCCCTTGTTTGCCTGTGACTGTGAGCCTACCCTGCTCCACAATAAGTTTCCGGGCGAACCGAAAATGCGCGCGACATCCCTTCTTAAGACCGTGGATGAGGTAAATGCATCGGTAGACTCCATCAACACGCTGATGGATGAGATGGGCATCACCATCAATTTTGCACCGATTGCAGACATAGCTGTGAATAAAGATATTATCAACAGAAGATCCTTTGGCAATAATCCAAATCAAATAGTGAATCTGGCAGGGGCATTCATCAATCGTACTCAGACCAATCAAAAAGTGGCTACCATCAAACATTTTCCCGGCCATGGGGCGGTAACCGGAGACACTCATAAACAATCAGTGGCCATAAAAGGAAAAATGACCGAGCTTCCTACCTTTGACAGACTCATTAAGGAACATCAGCCGCTCATGGTAATGGTAGGCCATATCAGTGTGAGCGGCAATCCTGAAGGCTATAATACAGAAAATAACCGCCCGGCGACCACCTCGCCTAGAATTATGAAAGATTTGCTTAGAGACTCTCTGGGCTTTAGGGGTATCATTGTCACCGATGCCATGAATATGCAAGCTTCTAAAAACTTTCCAAATGCAGACTGGGAAGCTGCTAAGGC
>DATGQB010000068.1:0-7137 GCA_035304405.1 Edaphocola sp. | reverse complement strand
CTTATTAATCGGCCTTATGAAAGCTTAGCTGCTGCATCGCTGCTGCGCTGCACGCACAATGCTCGGATACAATTTTATTATACCTTTGCGCTGTATGATCAACAGAAATGTACCACCGGCTATTTACGATGCCGTAAGTTTTGATATAGCACTACAATCATGCAATGTGCATCATTGTGATAATAATATACCTATTTATTGGCTAAGTGCCGGTGCGCAAGAGGTTACCGAGCTTACTCTGGTATTTGAGGCTGGAATATGGCACGAACCTCAAACCGGTGTGGCTCAGGCTGTTGCCGCCTTGCTCAAGTCTGGCACCCCCGGCAAAACGGCTTTTGAGCTTAGCGAAGCTATTGAGTATTACGGCGCTTCGCTAAAAGTATCTGCCAATAACGACTGGGCTTTTGTAAGCCTGCTATGTCTCACCAAACATCTCCCGGCATTGCTGCCCACTCTGAGGGAAATCATCCTGGAGGCTACTTTCCCTGAAGCCGAACTGGATATTTATAAGCAAAATGCCTTGCAGCGCCTGGCTGTGAATCTGCGTCAGTCTGATTTTGTGGCCAACAGAAATATCGATGCTATGCTCTTTGGTAAGGCTCATCCCTATGGGCGATATACAGAGCCGGCAGACGTTGAAGCATTAAATGTGGGGCTGCTCAGAAAGTTTCATAATGAGCGGTACAGCGCTCAAAACTGTAAGATTTTCGTAGCAGGCAATTTTTCAGAAGCTGATATGCTGGGCATAGCACAGACTTTTGGTACTGACAATTGGCACCTTAGCAGTGAGACTCCACACAAGGAAGCTGCAAATCTGGAGCCTGCGGCTCAAAAATTGCTGCAGCTGAGCAATGACCCCAATGGCGTACAAGGGGCAATAAGAATAGCCCGCCCGGTACCTATGCGTCAAGACCCTGTGTTTCCGGAACTCTTTGTGATGAATACTGTATTTGGCGGCTATTTTGGTTCCCGGCTTATGGCCAATATTCGTGAAGACAAAGGCTATACTTATGGCATATACAGTAGTTTATTTAGCTATCGCCATGCCGCAGTGATGCTGATAGGCACCGAGGCCGGTAAGGAAGTGTGCGAGCAAACGGTAGCGGAGGTGATAAAAGAAATGCGCCTGATGCAGCAGACGCTGGTGCCGGAAGATGAGCTCATGTTGGTTAAGAATTACTTGCTGGGGAGCATCATTGCCGACCTTGATGGGCCATTCTCTATTATGCAGCGCTGGAAAAATCTGATACTGAACCAACAAAGCATTGAGGACTTCTACAGAAATATCAATGTGTATAAAAATATCAGTGCGGAGCGTATTCAGGAGTTGGCTCAGGCCTATCTGCGGGAAGAGGATTTTTACCAATTGGTAGTAATCTAATATGGGGCTAAAATGTACTTTTCATAAGGTGAGGCGCTGAGCGTTTTACCTTTTTTCTTTTTATACTATGCCAAAAGTACCCGTAGCTTTCCTCGGCTAAATTTGGCGCGGAACTCACAGCCCCGCGCTTGGTGCCGGCATATAACACCGTTCTGGCATGGCTCGCACATTGCTATTCAGAATCTCAAATGGAGCATCATTAATAGAAAAAGGCGACCATTTGGGCGCCTTTTTTATTAATGATGAAAGAAAATATACCCGACAACTATGGCCACAATGACGCATAAGAAATCGGCCAGCAGGCCTAGATAAAGAGCATTGCGTGTGTTCTTGACATTAATACTACCAAAATAAACGGCCAATACATAAAATGTGGTTTCGGTAGAGCCTTGCAGAATGGCGGCAATCTTACCCACGAATGAGTCCACACCATGAGTTTCGAGCACATCTACCATTAGTCCACGGGCACCGCTCCCACTCAATGGCTTCATCAGGGCTACGGGTAGCGCCGGTACAAATTCGGTATTGAAACCCATGGCTGCAATCACATATTCTATGCCCTGCAGTAGGAAATCCAGACAGCCTGAGCTCCGAAATACGCTAATGGCGGCCAACATGGCAATCAAAAATGGGATGATTTTTACCGCAGTAGAAAAGCCTTCCTTGGCTCCTTCTACAAATTCTTCATATACATTTATCTTACGAATCAGTCCGGCCAGCACAAAGCCCACAAATATCAGCATGATGATAATGGCGCCAATGGCACCGATATATTGGCTCATCTGCTCCGGACTGTATCTGCTCAGCCACCACCATAGGCCATAAATGGCCAGGCCAAAACAAGCCACAAAGAGCAGAACCGGAAGTTTGAAGAGATTGATGCGCTGATTGATACCCACAATGAGCATTCCTATAATGATACCTATATAGGTAATGATAAGTAAGGGCAGGAAAATGTCTGCTCCGTTGAAATGTTCAAGACCTTGCTTGGCAGCCATCGTTTGCCTAATGGCGATGATGGATGTAGGAATAATAGACAGCCCTACAGTATTGAGCACCAAAAACATTATTTGCGCATCTGTGGCGGTATCTTTTTTGGGGTTTAAAGATTGCAGGTCTTCCATTGCCTTGAGGCCCAGTGGGGTAGCAGCATTGTCGAGGCCCAGCATATTGGCAGAAAAATTCATTGCAATACTGCCATGCGCGGGGTGATTTTCCGGCACGCCTTTGAAAAGTGTCTTAAACAAGGGCTTCACAATCTTGGTAAACATGCGTATGAGGCCGGCGCGCTCGCCTACACGCATGATACCCAGCCACAGGGCCATCATGGCGGTAAGGCCTAATGATACCGTGAAACCTGTCTCAGCGCTGTTGAACAGAGAGGTCATCATATTACTGAAAACATCTGTCTGCCCCAGAACAAGCATTTTATACAGCGCTACTAAGAAGCCAATAAGAAAAAAGGCTACCCAAATATAGTTTAATGCCATAAGGTAAATTTATGCCAACGAAAATACACTAATTTTCAGTTGGGCAATGAGCACATTAAAAAAGCTCCTGCCTGCAATAGGCAAGAGCTTTATAATATAATGAAACATTTTTAGTAATAATCAGGATAATTCTGATTAGAATCCGTTCACACCGTTTACGGTAGTGTATTTCATGGTGTATTTCACACCCGGGTTGATATATTTATATACGCTATGGCTCATCAATGCCGCTTCGTGAAAACCGCAAAGAATAAGTTTCAGCTTATTGGTATAAGTGTTGATATCACCAATAGCCCAGATGCCGTCCACTCCGGTAGAATAGTCTTCCGTATTTACTACAATGGCATTTTTCTCAATGGTAAGTCCCCAGTTTTCGATAGGGCCGAGTTTAGGGCTCAAACCAAACAATGGTATGAGATGGTCGGTCTCAATGGTAAGCGTTTCTTTGGTTTTGGAATTTTCCATAGTCACGCGCTCCAGTTTGTCCTCACCTTCTACTGCCGTAAGATTGGTATTGAGTATAAGCTTGATTTTCTTTTTCTCTGCCAGCTCCATTACCTTAGCTACAGAGTCCGGTGCTGCTCTGAAGCTCTCGCTACGATGCACCAAAGTAAGTTCAGCAGCTATATCGGCCAGGAAGATAGTCCAGTCAAGAGCAGAGTCGCCGCCGCCCGCCAGTATTACACGCTGACCTCTGAATTTTTCAGGGTCCAGAATCATGTAATTGACTCCTTTGCCGTTTTCATACTTTTCGAGATTGGCTACAGCCGGTTTGCGTGGCTCAAATACACCCAGACCTCCTGCGATAACCACCGCTTTGGCCTGAATTTTGGTGCCCATATTTGTAGTAAGTACAAAATCTGCATGGCCTCTGCGCTCTACATCCTCCACACGCTCACCTAAGGTAAAAGTGGGATGAAAAGGTTTGGCTTGCTCCATAAGATTGTCTACCAACTCCTGAGCGCCTACGGAAGGGAAGCCGGGAATATCGTAAATAGGCTTTTTGGGGTAAATTTCTGAAAGCTGACCACCTACTTGAGGCAAGTAATCAATGAGGTGGCAACGCATTTTCAAAAGACCGGCTTCAAATACGGCAAACAAACCTACCGGACCGGCTCCAATAATTGCTATATCGGTTTGAATCATTTTCAAAATTTGGCTGCAAAATTAGGCCATTTTTTTGGGAATCGATGAGGCGAATTTGAGCTCCAAATATATTTACAAAATATTTACAATATTAGGGCCGAAGGCAATTGTATTGTATGGGTAAAAAAAATTAGCTTTGCCAGCATTGTGAAGATAGAAAAATAAGTTGTCCACACGTTAAAATAGGGATAAAAAAAGTTGTGGTTTCAATCATAGTATTATCTTTGCGGATTGATAGAGAAAACACTCTTTACTATTTACAAAAACAATGGGTTTATTTAATTTTTTAACGCAAGAAATTGCGATTGACTTAGGTACCGCCAATACTTTAATTATCCATAATGACCAGGTAGTAGTGGATGAGCCATCAATTGTTGCCAAAGAGCGCAATACTGATAAGATTGTGGCAGTGGGCAAGAAGGCCATGATGATGCATGAAAAGACCCATGAAGAACTGAAAACCATCAGACCTATGAAAGATGGTGTGATTGCAGATTTTGATGCGGCAGAGGGAATGCTCCGTGAGATGATTAGAATGGTATATCCCAAAAAGCCTCTGTTCCCACCAAGTTGGCGTATGGTGATTTGTATTCCGTCTAGCATTACAGAAGTAGAGAAGCGTGCGGTGAGAGACAGTGCTCAGCAAGCAGGAGCAAAAGAAGTGTATATGATTCACGAGCCTATGGCAGCAGCCTTAGGTATAGGCATAGATGTAGAAGAGCCTACCGGCAACATGATTATCGACATAGGTGGTGGTACCACCGGTATTTCGGTAATTTCACTGGCCGGTATCGTTTGCGACCAAAGTATCCGTATCGCCGGTGATGAATTTACTGCCGATATCCTGGAAGCTATGCGTCGCTACCATAGCCTTAATATTGGTGAGCGTACTGCAGAGCAAATCAAAATTCATGTGGGCTCTGCACTCAAAGATTTGGAAAATCCACCCGAAGATATCGCCGTAAATGGTAGAGACTTAGTTACAGGTATTCCAAAACAAATTCAGGTTTCTTATCAGGAAATTGCCGAAGCACTGGACAAGTCTATCTTCAAAATTGAAGAAGCTATCCTCAAAGCACTGGAAAGCACCCCGCCTGAGCTGGCATCCGATATTTACAGAAGAGGTTTGTATCTCACCGGAGGTGGCGCATTGCTAAGAGGTCTGGATAAGAGAATTTCCAACAAAATCAAACTACCGGTGCATGTAGCAGAAGATCCGCTACGCGCAGTGGTAAGAGGTACAGGAATGGCGCTCAGAAATATCGATCGCTTTACATTCCTCATGAAATCATAAAGAAATAGTGCTGTAATCCTTTTTCAGCTTGGAATGGCTCATTACTTTTTTTCATAAAAAGCTATTGAGCCATTTCTTAATGCAAAAATTTTAACTAAATTCGCTAGCACCCAGCGTACCGAAACGTGTTAAAGATAATTCAACTCATAAGAAAATATTGGAACATCATTTTATTCTTGATGTTGGAACTCTTTTGTCTGCGCCTGATTATGAAAAGCAACTCGCTGCAAGGCAACGATTTGCTCAACTCTTCTAATGCCATTGCGGGTTTCTTTTACGATAAGCAAAACAAAATAGTAAACTATTTCCAAATGGGTGGCATCAACAAACAGTTGGTGGCAGAAAACACAAAGCTTAAAAACGAACTGGACGCGCTCAAATATTTTGATACTATTCAAAATGTTATAGGTAATATTCCTGTGGTAGCATACGATACCAGCCAGGTTGCACGCAATGCTGATAGTCTCAGCCATAGTGCCACTGATACCCCCGCCTCAAAACCGGTAATCGTGCAAACTGTAAGACCACACGGCACACCTAGGGTGGTGAAATATGCTTCTTATAACTATATCGCGGCCCGAGTGGTGAACAACTCTGTACTGAGCGACCGCAACAACTATATTACTATCAATAAAGGTACTGCCGATGGTATCGAAAAAGATATGGCCGTAGTTACCAGCGATGGGGTTGTAGGGCGTGTGGCATATGTGTCTAAGCACTATGCAGCTATTATCTCTATTCTCAGCTCCAGACCAGTAAGTTCTCAAATTAATGGCGGTAGCATCGGGCTAACCAATTGGGAAGGGAAATATCCTGAATATGTAACCATGTCGCAGGTGGACGTGCGCACACAGGTGCAACCGGGCGATACCGCATATACAACGGGCTATTCTTACTTCCCTGAAAATGTAGCCATTGGTACCGTTGTGGCTGTGGATACCTATAAGGTAAATAATACGCTTAATTTAAAACTAAAGTTAATCAACAATTTCCGCAAATTGAAGTATGTATATGTGGTAGCGGGAAAAATGGGTAGTGAACGTGCAGAGCTGGAGCAGCAAGTTGCCGAAGCCGAACGTCAGGCCGCCGCACAGCAACGTAACCCATAAAAATTGAAGCGAGAAAGATGAGTATTTACTTAAGAAATTTTTTACGATTCATCATTTTGATTGGCATACAGGTGCTGTTGCTCAATAAAATACACCTGCGCTGGTGGGCTAGCCCGCCGGGTTTCCCCACTTTCGTGCCTTATATTTATCCGCTGTTTATACTCATACTGCCTATTGCTACACCGGTGTGGTTTGTACTCATATCAGGCTTTGTGTTAGGGCTCAGTGTAGATATGTTTATGAATACTCCTGGTGTTCACGGTGCTGCCACGGTCTTTATGGCCTTTTGTAGGATACTGGTACTCAAAACTATATTGCCGCGAAAACTGTATGAATACCGCGGCGCGGCACCTTCGGCACAAACCATGGGCTGGGTGCCTTATCTCACCTATGCAGCCATACTCTTACTCTTGCACCACATTGTGTATTTCTTGCTGGAGATGTGGAACTTGAGCGCACCTTTACATTTTATCATGAAGCTGTTTGCCACCTTGCTCACCAGTATCATCTTTGTGGCACTATATTCATTGCTTTTCTCCAAATCGCTGCACACGCAATATAGAGTAGATTAAACCTAGATTACGCATTAGGAATTTAAAAGAAAATTATTATGGCAAATAATCCACAAAATAGTGAAAAAAGCATAATAAATTATGGTTTTTGAGCTATTGAAGTGGATTAGAAGCAAGAATAATTTTATATAAAGAGTCTAATGCG
>DATGQB010000067.1:0-2212 GCA_035304405.1 Edaphocola sp. | reverse complement strand
AGCGACGGTGATGCGATGCATTTCCGCTTCAATGTTTAATATTTCATTTTCTTAATAGTAACTGGAGACCGGCTATTTCGCGGTCTCCTTTTTTTATACAAAAACGATAGTAAAATAGACCAAGCTCATTATTAAAATAATCAGAACCGGCGCTGCTGCGGCGTGCCGCTAGCAACTCCTCCTATACGGATAGTTGTATTCGTCCCGTTCAACTAGACATTCCTGTCACGCCGGGGCGCAAGGCGAGTGACCCAACTCAAAAAGGAGCACATGCTTAGCAGCATGGCTCCTTCCCATTTCAACACAATTAGAGTTAAAAATCTAATATGAATCCAATAGCAGGTACCACCGTGGCTGAGCTCTGACGCAATACCACCGGGATAGCTTTGCTGCCATCTGATTTTAAAGGAGCTCCGTCGCTTGTGGCAAACCCAGTGTTGTCGGCATTTCGCTCAAAAGTGTAGCGAGGAAGTGAAGGTGTTTTGTACAAAAAGGCATTTTGAATATCTACAAAGAATTTAAGACTTGAGCGCTTGAAGTTCACGCGTTTGTCTATACGCAAGTCAAATTGAGAAAATCCGCGCAAACGTTCTGTGTTCAATAAAGCATAATTATACGTTCCTGTTCCCGTGCGTAGATAATTGGCCTGCGAAGCCGTCATATCAAATGGTGTATAAGGCTGTCCGCCTGCGGCGCGATATTTAGCGCCCAGCTCCCAACCTTTCCTAAACTGATATCCAAAGGTAGTAGAGAAAATATATCCATAATCCCAAGTAGATGGGCTATAGCGACCATCCATACCCGAAAACTCTGATTTATAAATCGTGGCACTAATAACATAGAAGAGTCTGTTTACCATTTTTTGCTGCACATAGGCCTCTATACCATAGACCCTGCCCTTGCCACTAGCGGTATAATCTTCACCACCTACTGCAGAAAAATCTGTGCCTAAATTGGCGTAAGAGATGCCACTCGCAGTAGATATCGGATAATTGCGATACATCTTATAAAAGCCTTCAAGCGTAAATCTGATATCATTTCTTGGAATGAACTCGAAGCCCGCGGTGTAGTGCACGGCGTTGATATAATTCAGGTCTTTGTTTATCAGCGTCCCATTTTCGTCTCTGAAACCAAGCATGGTATAAGGAGGAATTTTATAATAACTTCCCCAGGACGCATTCAGATTCCAGCTTTTA
The DNA here is from genome assembly GCA_035304405.1 of Edaphocola sp. Lineage (GTDB taxonomy): Bacteria > Bacteroidota > Bacteroidia > Chitinophagales > Chitinophagaceae > Edaphocola. The sequence continues at coordinate 1,016 of DATGQB010000067.1, read as the reverse complement.
TGAAGCGCAAAGGACACGGCAGCTCGAGGCGAGAGGGTTTTAAGCCCATTCAAGCCTTCTTCGGTAAAAGTATTCATATCCGAACGTAAACCACCTGAGAGCAACAATCGGTCATTAAAAAAATACTTTGCCGCTTGTGCAAAAGCGCCAAACTTAAAGAAATCTATTTCCGAACTGCTACTACTACTCAATTCCGGTTCCAGCACATTGCCGGCGCCATCGGTAGTTTCTTGCCTAATGAGGTTATAAACAGCGGCATTATAACGCACATATTGTCCAGAAAGTCCATAACTGTACTTCCAGCCCCCCACAAATTTGTTTACATCCAGCCTCATTTTGTTTTCGGCCTCATCGCTAGCCAAAGAGAAAAGTTTTGGACCTGTTTTGAGCGCATTATTGCTGTAGCGGTCTGCATTATTGCTAAACATGTTTCTACTGAGCGCTATAGTAACATAACCCTTATCCACCAAACGTTTCAGACTGGCACCCATGGTATAGTTCCACTGCTGTATGAGCGGATTGGCTCTGGTTATATATTCCGTAGTAGCATCAGCATCTTTGGGAGCTTCTAATTTGAAATTATCTATGGCGCCCAGACCTATTAAAGTAAGCTCGGTTTTCGGATTGAATTTATGATCTATTTTAAATTGAAAATCATAATAATCCGGACGAATTGGTAAATCCAGCAGCTTAAAAAGAAATTGCAGGTAGGAGCGTCTTGCCGAAGCCATAAAAGTGGTGCGCTCACCGAACAAAGGCCCCTCTAGTGTAGCAGCCAATTCACTTCCGGACAATCGAATATTGCCTCCAAGATTTTGAGCGTCGGCCTTGCGCTGCTTCACCACAATCGTAGAGGCAAGTGCATTGTCGTATCTGCTATCAAATGCTGAGGAGCTTAACTGCACATCTTGGATAAAAGAAACATTAAGAATTCCGGTAGCTCCCCCACTGGCGCCTTGAGTTTGGAAGTGATTGAGCACAGGAATTTCTATACCATCAAGATAGTAAACATTTTC
>DATGQB010000066.1:0-4981 GCA_035304405.1 Edaphocola sp. | reverse complement strand
TGTAACCCCATGCTCTACCTGGATACGTGTATTCATTTCCATAAAGTAGAAGTTACGATGCTTATCCACCAAGAACTCAATGGTACCTACAGACTCATAATTAATAGCTTTGGCGGCATTGATAGCGGCCTCACCCATTTTTTTTCGCAGTTCAGGCGTCATAAACGGAGAAGGAGATTCCTCTACCAGCTTTTGATGACGACGCTGTATAGAGCAGTCGCGCTCGCTCAGATGGCATACCGTACCAAATTGGTCACCGGCCACTTGTATCTCTATATGGCGAGGCTCTTCTACAAACTTCTCCATATAGATACCATCATTCTTAAAAGCAGCAGCGGCTTCCGTTTTGGCAGTATTGTAGCTTTTTTCCAGTTCGCTTTCGTTCCATACGACGCGCATACCTTTACCACCTCCGCCGGCAGTAGCTTTAAGAATTACCGGATAACCCATTTCGGCAGCTAATTTTTTAGCTTGCTCAACACTTTCCAGCAAACCATCCGAGCCAGGTACTACTGGTACACCGGCGGCTATCATGGTTTCTTTAGCCGTTATCTTGTCGCCCATTTTCCGAATCATCTCCGGAGTAGGGCCTATAAATTTGATATTATATTTACCACAGATTTCTGCGAAATCGGCATTCTCTGCCAGGAAACCATATCCCGGATGAATGGCATCCGCATTGGTTATCTCAGCAGCCGCCATAATAGCAGGAACATTGAGGTAAGAATGAATACCTTGAGGCTTACCTATACATACCGCTTCATCGGCAAACTTTACGTGGAGGCTGTCGCGGTCTGCAGTAGAATATACCGCTACCGTTTTGATACCCATTTCACGACATGTGCGAATGATACGTAAGGCTATCTCGCCCCTGTTGGCAATTAGTATTTTTTTAAACATGGGCCAATTTTTATAAAAAAGGATTGCGAGGCATACCTCCATAGTCATGCCAGAGCGTGTTAAGCCCCTATTTTATTGGCAGACTACGAGTAGGCATTACCGCTCTTATTCAACAATAAATAATGGTTGGTCGTATTCAACAGGAGTACCGTCGTCAACAAGTACTTTCACGATTCTACCTGAAACCTCACTTTCAATTTCGTTAAATAATTTCATCGCCTCTACGATACAAACCACTTGTCCTACTTTCACCTCATCACCAACATTTACGAATGGTGGTTTTTCTGGAGCAGATGCACGGTAGAAAGTACCAATCATTGGAGATTTAATTACTTTCTGGTCGGCAGCCGGTGCTGGAGCAGCAGCTTCTGCAGCCGGTGCTGGAGCAGGGGCCGGTGCTGCTGTAGGAGTAGGAGCCGGAGCCATTACTGGCTGTGCAGCAGGCACAAACTGAGCTACAGGCATGGCCAATGGCTCAGCTGTTGCTTGTTTTATAGTAATCTCAAAACCTTCTTGTTTTATTTTCAGTTCGCTGATAGTAGATTTATTTACAGCTTTTAATAGCTCTTGAATTTGCTTAAATTCCATGTTATGCAATTTGTTAAGATTAAAATTATTCTTTTACGCGCTCCATGTATTCACCGGTGGTGGTATTGATACGAATCAGTTCATCGGTGTCTACAAACAGTGGCACGTTTACGGTAGCACCAGTTTCCAGTGTTGCAGGCTTCAAAGTACGTGTAGCCGTATCACCTTTTACACCAGGCTCGGAATAAGTGATGCGCAGTACTACAGAAGAAGGCAGCTCCACGCTCATTGGAAGTTCTGTTTCTGTATTTACCAATACAGAGCACTCTTGGCCATCTTTATACAGATCCGGACGGTCAATCATCGATTCCGGCACCGTAATTTGCTCAAAAGTTTCTGTATCCATCAGGTTAAAGCCACTATCATCCTTATATAAAAATTGATAAGGACGACGCTCCACACGCACCGGGTAAATAGTATCACCAGAGTTCCAAGTGTGTTCTATTGAGCGATTATTATCCACGCCTTTTAATTTAGCCCAAACTTTGGCAGCCGCACGCGCGGTTTTGTTTTGGCCGAATTCAACAACGGAGTATAAGTTTCCGTCCAGTTTCAAAATCATCCCATTGCGGATGTCTCCAGTATTTGCCATTTTCTAAAATTTACTACTGGCAAAAATAGTAATTAAGTTTGTTTAAACGAAAAAAGGATTTTATTTTAATCTATTCAACAGGCTGTTCCGAACACTACTACAAGACGGATTTACCTTCTGCCGCTGGCCATGCATATTACTATGCTGTATGCTTCCCGGCACCAGCATTTCCAAGGCTGCTTATAGGGCTATTTAGTGGTGTAGTCTGCCTCCAACTTCCGGCTGCCAGGCCGCGCATTTTTTCATCGCAGGGCAGTGCGCTCAGGATGCCCGGGTTCGGGCATCCTGAGGTCTACTATTTGGGTTAAAGTTTACAGTTTAATTTCCTTTTTTGGATAAGATGCTGAGGCATCGGGTTTGTAATTTGGGCAAGAATGCTGCGCCTATCCACTTTATTTTGCGCTTACTAAATACACAATAGTCCTATCTAGATGCTGCCGGTGGCTGAACTCAGACCAGTCTAAATCTGCCACACAAATTATCATATATTTAATAAGTATTTTTGGGAAGCTACATAAGAATTATTATTTTTGTGCCTTAACCAATCGTTTTTCGTAAATGATATCCGACATACCTCCCTCGGTATTTTTAATCACAGATCCCGAAACTTCTATCTCCCTCTGGAAGATCATCATCGCCATTTTCCTAGTAATGCTAAATGGCTTTTTCGTAGCCGCAGAGTTTGCCATTGTAAAGGTTCGTGCCTCACAAATTGAGGTTAGAACAGACGTTAATAAGTCTGTTTCCGGTGTGGCCAAAACCATTGTAACACATCTCGACTCTTATCTTGCTGCTACACAATTAGGTATTACCCTCGCCTCACTAGGGCTCGGTGCCGTAGGCGAAAGCTCTATTGTACCTATCGTATTCAAAACCTTTGAAATACTTGGACTCACCAGTCCGGAATGGCATGCCATCGCGCAAAAAATTGCTTTTCCCATCGCCTTTGCCATCATTACCTTATTACATATCGTATTTGGTGAGCTGGCGCCAAAATCTTTGGCCATCCAATACCCTACCAATACCACTTTTGCAGTGGCCTGGCCTTTGAGGGTGTTTTATTTTATTTTCCGCCCGGTTATATGGTCGATGAACGGCATGGCCAATATCATGCTCAGAGCCATCGGTATTAAGCCTATTCACGGTGGAGAAATCCATACAGAAGAAGAGCTAAAAATGATTATATCCGAGTCTTCTGAAGGTGGTGCTATTGAGGATTCAGAGAGAGACCTTATTCAAAATGTATTTGATTTTGATGACCGTAGGGTTTTCAATATTCAGACATTAAGAAAAAACATTTCTGCTATTGAACTCAGCAGTACCGTGAAAGAAGCGCTAGACTATGCTATCAAGGAGGGGTACACCCGCTTCCCGGTATATGAAGAGTCTTTAGATAATATCAAAGGTGTGGTATATACCAAAGACCTAGTAAAAAGATTGCTCGCCAATCAGGGTGACGAAGGCATAGGAGCTATTCTTAGAAAAGCCACCTTTATCACCGAGACTACCAAAATTAAAAATCTTCTAAAGGAATTCCAGCGGAAACATATACACATGGCAATCGTTACCAATGAAATAGGAGAGCTCACGGGTATTGTAACCATGGAAGATATATTGGAAGAACTGGTGGGCGAAATTCAGGATGAATATGACAATGAGAAACCCATTGTGGAAAAAATAGACGACAATTCCTTTATCATCAATGCGCACCACTCGATTTCGGATATTAACAAATATATACCTTACCGACTAGAGGAAGGCGACCATTATGACACTCTTGCCGGCCTCATAGCCGAGCTCAGCGAAGGCTCTGAGATTAGAGAAGGAGATGAATTTAGTTTGAATGAGCATTATGAGGTGAAAATCCTGAAAATGTATCGCAACTCTGCAGAGTCGGTTAAGGTTAGAGTGCTCAACACAGAAAATGAAGAAGAATAGGCTCATTTCTGCGTAAAATGTCTGAATAATATAACACAGCGAATCTGTCGAGGCAGATTCGCTTTTTCCTTTTACAGCCCTTAACTTTGCAGAGCGATCAATCAAAATATATCCACTAGACATGTCATTACTTTTTACACCCATAACATTTAAGAGCATTCAACTACGCAACCGCATCGTACTCTCTCCCATGTGTATGTACTCTGCCGTGGACGGCTTCCCTACCGACTGGCACATGCAACATTATGTGAGCAGAGCTGTGGGCGGCGTAGGCCTCATTATACAGGAAGCCACAGCAGTGCTGCCCGAGGGCAGAATCAGCTATGCTGATTTGGGCATCTGGAGTGATGAGCAGGCAGAGGCCTATAAAAGCATGGTGCAGCAAATAAAAGCACATGGTGCTGTGCCGGGCATACAGTTGGCACATGCGGGCAGAAAAGCCAGCTGTGAGGTAGCCTGGAACAAAGGCTGGCAAATTCAGGAAGGGCCCAATAGTTGGCCCACCGTTGCTCCATCCCCTATCCCCTTCTACGAGAAAGACATTATTCCCAAAGAGTTAAGCAAAAGCGAGATTAAAGAAAGGGTATTGGCCTTCAAAGCGGCAGCTCAGCGCGCACTCGATGCCGGTTATGAACTGATAGAGATTCATGCTGCCCATGGCTACCTGATACACGAGTTTTACTCTCCCGTAAGCAATAAAAGAACAGATGAGTATGGTGGCAGCTTCGAAAACCGCATTCGTTTTCTCTTAGAAATCGTAGATGCTGTGCAGGAGGTGTGGCCGTCGCAGCTGCCCTTGTTTGTACGCATATCGGCTACAGACTGGATAGGTAATGAAGGCTGGGATACTGCAGACTCTGTAGCCCTAGCGAGAATATTGAAAGATAAAGGAGTGGATTTGATAGACTGCTCTACCGGAGCCAATGTACGGAAAGTAGATATTCCTATTGGACCAAACTATCA
>DATGQB010000065.1:0-2388 GCA_035304405.1 Edaphocola sp. | reverse complement strand
GTATGCCTCTGGTGTTTGATTTAGTTTTGATATTTGATGGATGCTTGCTCAGATTTTTCTGGATGGGAACGCTGTATTAATTAATTATTAACTTTGCTCAACATGTCCCTTGCTCAGCCTCAAACTTAATACCTTTGCGGTATACTTTTTTAAATCAAAAATGTAATGGGACTTAATTCATTTCTCAAAGCGTTCTTACCCAAAGACAAAGTTTTCTTTAGTTTGTTTGAACAAATTTGCCAGAATTTACAGGAAATGTCAGAGGCTTTTGTAGCTGCGCTGCATGAGCCGGATTATAATAAGCGTACTGCCGCACTGGACCGTCTGGAAGACTGGGAGCATAAAAATGATACGCTTACGCACAAGGTGTTTCTAGAGTTAGGACAAAACTTCATTACCCCTTTTGATAGGGAAGATATTCACTATCTGGCAACTGCCCTGGATGATGTGGCAGATTATATGTATGCAGGTGGTAAAAAAATGATCACCTACAATGTCACCTACACAGATGACTACATGAAAGAAATGGCATTGATTGTTAAGGAATGTGTGGGCCATTTGGGAGATGCAGTGCATAATCTGCGCGATATGAAAAACATACGTGCAATTACCGAGGCCTGTGTCAAAGTAAACAGTTTGGAAAACAAAGCCGATGATTTGTTTGCTGAGAATATAACCCGCCTCTTTACCTCCAACAAAGAAGCTATCGAGGTGATTAAGCTTAAGGACGTATATGAAGATTTGGAAATTATCACCGATAAGTGTGAAGATGCTACAAATATCATCGAATCTATAATTGTTAAGTACGCTTAATAGAGAATCGATTTCAGCTTTGAGAACCAACCGTTTTGCTAAATTCAATACGATTTCATGCTTACTTTATTAATTACGATAATAGTATTGGCGCTCATATTTGACTACATCAATGGGTTTCATGATGCAGCCAATGCCATTGCCACAGTTGTGTCCACAAAGGTCCTTACCCCATTTCAGGCTGTGTTGTGGGCAGCCACGTTTAACTTCGCAGCTTATTTTATCTTCGACCATGGTGTAGCCAATACAATTGCCAAAACTGTTAAGTCAGAATATATCACCTTGTCGGTAATTCTGGCAGGTCTTGTTGCCGCTATTGGTTGGAACCTTATCACCTGGTGGTTTGGCATTCCTTCAAGCTCTTCGCACACCCTTATTGGGGGCTTTGGTGGCGCAGCGATAGCACATGCATTATTGTCTACCGGAGGAGCTGTGAGCCTTTCTTCAATTGATGGTCCTACCATTCTCAAAATCATAGCATTCATCTTTCTTGCTCCTTTGATTGGTATGGTCGTGGCTTTTATCATTTCTTTATGGTTTTTGCATTCATTCAAAAAAGGGCCATGGCCCAAGCTGATATCTTTGGCTATTATCATTGGCTCGCTGGTTACACTAAGCACTGTGTTGCAGATACCTTCAGAACGGCTTGCTTCGGCTAAGGCTCACATCGCCACTGCTCAGACAGAACTTGTGAGTATGAATATTAGTCCGGACGCAGATTTTAATGCCATTGCCGACCCTCAACAGCAGGAACAGGCCAAGCATCTCATGAGCACCATTAAGAAACACCAAAAAGTGGTGAAGGAAGCAGAGCAGACGCTTTCTAGCGCTAAGCCCAATTTCCTGAAAGTGGCCTTGTTTGCAAACAATATCAAATGGATATTGTTGTTCTTTATCCTGATTTCGATGGCATTGTTCACCCTTTTTCTCAGCTCTCTAAACTATGCTCAGTCGGAGCGCTGGTTTAAACGTATGCAATTAGTTTCTTCTGCAGCATTCAGTATTGGCCACGGGGGCAACGATTCTCAAAAAGTAATGGGTATTATTATGGCTGCGTATATAGCCTATGACCCTACCAAATACAGTTTGGACCATATGGTGGAATGGGTACCGCTGGCTTGTTATGCTGCAATTGCACTGGGTACCATGAGTGGTGGATGGAAGATTATCAAAACCATGGGTACAAAAATCACTAAAGTGACACCATTTGAGGGGGTAGCAGCCGAAACCGCTGGAGCTATGACCTTGTTTATCACAGAGATGCTGAAAATTCCTGTGAGTACTACGCATACCATTACTGGCTCTATTATTGGTGTAGGAGCTACCAAGCGCTTGTCTGCCGTACGCTGGGGAGTAACCATTAGCTTGCTCTGGGCCTGGATTCTCACCATTCCTGTATCTGCGATGCTGGCGGGCGTTGTCTATATTATCATGTCGCTTTTCGGACTATAAGTTTTTATTTTTCATCAAATAATTAGTAATCCTGCACCACAAAATGGTGCAGGATTTTTTGTAAGTGGATATGATCTTACGATTGGGTATGGAAAAAATAAAGCAGTAATAGTATTATTTTAT
>DATGQB010000064.1:0-12291 GCA_035304405.1 Edaphocola sp. | reverse complement strand
ATATAGGCGTGTATCACTACATTCTGCGTTACAAATGCGCCGATGGCAAAGAATACCGCCATCATGGTACTATTCATCTGATAAGGTAAGGTAGGTAACTTACAGTGGTTATATATTATCCGCTCCTCATGCCGGGGCAATAGTGCTTTCGGCAGGGCATATAAAGGTGTGCCCGGCGCTTATGCTTTAGTATTTCGTGATTAATCTTCAGCATGCCGTATATCGAAGGACTTGTCATTAAGTCGGAACTACAAGCGGAGTAATCATATGATTTTATTTGTCCTGAAGTATAACTCGCCACTATAGTTTTGCTCATTCGCCTTGGAATAGTGCAGAATGGTATTAGGCAGTTGGTAGTCAGGTAAGCGTGTGAATACAGTGTGGCAGCGAGAGGTATGCACCCATACACAAACGGCTGCTCTTTAAAGGGCAGCCGTTTGTAGCATATTTGTATTGTGCTACAATGAATAAATATATTGCAATAATGTCTGTCCTACCGCTTTAAGCGTATTCTTATCTATATTGCTCATATCGTCTTTGGTGGTGTGCCAGTGATTTACAAAACCGGTAGCCGAGTTGCGGGGCAAATCAATAATGTCGATAGTGGGAATGCCTGCAATCTGATTGATAAACACATGGTCGTCGGTGATGCTACCTCCTTCTTCAAATACGAAATAAGAAGAAAAGCCCGCTTTGGAAGCTGCGGCCCAAACCGCTTGTTGCAAGGACGGAGCATAGTAGGCAGAGACGCCCTCTAGTGGAAATCTGGCATTGCGGGCCCCTACCATATCCAGCAAGATACCGCCAAAGGCTTTGTATTGAGGTACATGAGGATTGCGTGCCCAATATTGTGCACCCAAGGCATAGGAATCATCTCCCCATTCTGTTTTGCCATAATCCTCTACATCAGTTAGTAATATGTCAATGCCCAGTTCGGCGTTTAATCCACTAGATTTGATAGCCTCAGCAAGACTCAGCAGCACAGCCACGCCGCTGGCGCCATCATTGGCGCCAAGTACCGGTTGGGAGGCATCTTCCTGATCGGCCCATGGGCGGCTATCCCAGTGAGCCAGCAACAGCAGTCTGCGTTGCGCATTGGGATTGATACTACCCACCAGATTGATACAGCGAAGATTGGTGCCATCTTTGGCCTTGATTTGTGTCTCTTGTCGATAGACGGTATCTGTATGCCGGCGCAGCTCTTCCTCCAGAAAGTTGGCACAGTCTGCCTGAGCTTTGGAGTTGGGTATGCGCGGGCCGAAGGCTATTTGTTGAGCTATATAATCATAAGCTTGTTGCTCGTTAAATATAGGAGTGTTTTGCATACTTTGTTCCTGCTCTGTGCTTTTTACCTTATTGTCTGTGCCTTGTTCTTCTGCGGCTCCGCAGGAGAGTAGCAGGCCGAGATGTGCCAGAAGTGCAAGTTTTGCAATTTTCATATTCTTTATGTTTTATTTTATAAATCTGCCAATGACTGGCATAGTTTTGAGTTCGGATTTTTCCACTATGATTACTATAATCAAAAATAGGCCAATAAGCAGGGTAGCAGTAAGTAGTCTGAGCCAAGTGAAAGAAGAGTCGCCAAAATGTGTTACGATGTAATGCTGACCCATATAAAGCAGTGTAATGAGCAGTAAATAGCCGGCTATCTTCTTAATAGGATAGGGTACCGGAAAATATTTCTGACCAATAAAGTAGCAGAGTAGGGCCATACCGGCATAGCATACCAGAGTAGTCCATGCGGAAGCCAGCATTTCGTACTGAGGAATAAACAAGTAGTTGCCCAGGAAGGTAATGCCTGCCCCAATAAAAGTGATAAGCACACCCATGCGCATTTGGTCTTTTATCTTGTACCATACCGATAGATTGTAATAGATGCCGCTAAAGATATTGGCCATGAGCAAGATAGGTACAATAAAGGCACCAGAGCGATAGCTAGGTCCTATAAAGCGCAACCAGATATCGGAAAGGTATAAAGAGGTAATCAAAAAAGCTATACAGACTGTGATGACAAACCATTTCATCACTCTGGCAAACACTTCCGGGGCATTTTTGTCCACCGATTTGTTGAAGAAGAAAGGTTCGGCTGCCAGCCGGAAAGCGGTAATAAACATGGTAACCACTATAGACAATTTATAGTTGGCAGAATAAATACCCTGAATGGTTTTGGCATAATCGTCGGTGCCATTGATATACCATATAAGAAATTGCCTATCGATGACCTCATTGGCCACACCGGCAAGACCAATAAGAATCATGGGTGAGCTATATTGAAACATCTTTTGCCATAGCTGAGGATGCAGCTTGAAGCGAAAACTATTCCATTCTTTAAACAATGCTAGAAAGGTAAAAACACTTTGAAGCAGATTGGCAAATAGTACCTGGCTCACCACATCATATTTGCTGATAATGCCGGCCCAGAAGCCCTCCGGGTTGGCAGCTGCGAGGCGGGGCATAAGCACCAGGCAGAAAAATACTGCCAGCAAATTGATGAGCACCCCCATGATACGAATGAATGCATATTTTCGGGGTTGTTGTTGTTGCCTCAGTTTGGCAAAGGGAATAGCCTGTAAGGTGTCGAAGAATAGAATACCTATGGCCAGCACTATATAGTTAAGATGCTCGCCCAGCACCATAAAATCGGCAATGGGCTGTCGAAACACATACATCAGTAGGCAAAAAATTGCCGAACTGATAATCAATGATGAGAAGGCAGTATCAAAAAAGCTTTTGGCTTTGTCTTTTTCCTGTGCACAAAAGCGGAAGTAGGCCGTCTCCATACCATAAGTGAATATCACATTGAGCAATGCAAAATAGGAATATATCAGTCCTATGGTGCCATACTGAATCACCTCTGAAGGATTGACCAAAAAATAAGTGAGCAGTGGGGTCATCAGATAGTTGAGCATTCTGGCCACTACTGTACTCATACCATACCAAATGGTTTGTCCGGCTAATTTTTTTACTTCTGACAAATGGCAAAATTTTAATCTAGCGCAAACTTACTGCAAATTAGCATTATCCTTAATGTTGGGCAGCTAAAATCATTGGGAAGACTATACGAATAGTTAACTTTGGCATTAGGGGGTATGATTAGCGCAAAATGTTGTAAAATTGCGGGAATTAAATCTGAATCTATGTCCACAAAGCCCAGTATACTGATTGTAAATGATGATGGTATTACCGCTCCCGGTATTCACAACCTTATCGAAGCCGTGCACGACCTAGGCATCATTACCGTGGTAGCTCCGGATAGTCCACAGTCTGGTATGGGTCATGCCGTCACCATTGGTAATACCTTGCGCTTGTCTCCTGTAGATATTTTTGAAGATATGGGGGTGAAAGCGTATCAGTGTAGCGGCACACCCGTGGACTGTGTAAAGATAGCTCAAGATATTATTTTGGAGCACAAGCCGGACTTATGCCTCAGTGGTATTAATCATGGTTCCAATGCTTCTATAAACGTCATATACTCCGGCACTATGTCTGCCGCTATGGAGGCGGCCATAGATGGAATTCCGGCTGCGGGCTTCTCTTTACTGGATTTTAAATGGGAGGCAGATTTTTCTGTTGCCAAAAAAGTGGTGAGGGAGATAACCGAAAAAATGCTTTCCTCACGATTGCCGGAAAATTTTCTGCTTAATGTAAACATTCCCCGTTGCGAGATGGAAGATTTTAAAGGTATCAAGGTGGCCCGTCAGGCTATGGCACAGTGGAAGGAGAATTTTGAAAAGAGAGTGGACCCCCGTGGCAAGGATTATTACTGGATGACAGGCAAGTTTGTAAATTATGATGAGGGCGAGGATACCGATTTGGAAGTGCTCAAGCAAGGATATGCCTCTGTAGTGCCGGTAAAATTTGATCTTACCGATGAGGTGGTAGGGCAATGGATAAAAAATAGTTGGAAGATATAAGATGTTATCTGCGAGAATGATATTTTCTATTTAAATCGTTCTCACAGCCGCATTTGCTTTTGCTGCCGGCACAAGCCTGCAGGCCCAAAACGGCAACAAGCAGCAGCGCCAAATATTTGCGTACTTTAGTGTTCATGCCCCAAATTTAGGAAAATAATTAAATAAAGGTTCTCCCGGAATTTTAGGGCACATTCAGCATGAAGCGTAAGCAGCGTATTTTAGTAGCCCCGCTAGACTGGGGGCTGGGGCACACCACCAGATGCATGCCACTGATACAGCATCTCATTGGCCAAGGGCATACTGTGCTGCTGGCCGCAGAGGGTAGCGCAGCGCAACTCTTGCGAGAGCGTTTTCCGCAACTTAGTATACTGCCTCTTAAAGGTTACCGCATTAGTTATGCCCGTAGCAGTGCCACTTTTATGCTCAAGTTGCTGCTGCAACTGCCCAAAATGCTGGGCGCTATTCGTAGGGAGCATCGCTGGCTGCAGCGTATTGTGGCAGATTTTCAAATAGACCTCGTCATTTCTGATAATAGATATGGTCTGTATCATAATAAGGTACAGTCGGTAATAATGACCCATCAACTGCAAATTATTTCAGGCTGGGGCAGATGGGTAGATAATATCCTTTTGCATATGCATCGCAAGATGCTCAACCGTTTTGACCAATGCTGGGTGGTAGATACCGAGGCCTCACCCGGCCTTGCAGGTGCCCTGTCGCATCCTGCAGTGCGGCCAAAGCATACACAATATCTGGGCTGGCTCAGTCAGTTTGCAGATATTACAGAGCAGCAGCCGCAGCAGTCGGGGCACTTCTTAGTTTTGCTTTCCGGCCCCGAGCCCATGAGAGGACAGCTGGAGCAAATCTTATGGCAGCAGTGCAGCGCATTATCCGAGTATAGGTTTACCTTCGTAGCCGGCAAGCCGGGAGCCAAGGCACGCGCGCAGCAGCCCGCACATATACAATGGTATGCCCACCTTCAGGGCGAGGCCCTGGCCAAAGAGCTGATGAAAGCCTCGGCCGTCATCTGCCGCAGCGGCTACTCCACTCTTATGGATTTGCTCATTTTGCAGCGCCCAGCTCTACTTATTCCGACTCCGGGACAAACAGAACAGGAGTATCTGGCGCAACATATTCAGGCCTGCAAACTGCCATTTATTAGTCGAAAGCAGAGCGAACTTTGCCTTAAAGAAGACCTTAAATTATTGTCTCGGATAGAAATGATGCCATTTCTAGAAAAATCTGGCAAAGAGTTTATCGAAATACTTGAAAGTTGGATATAATTTGTCTAAAGTTTTGGTTTGTTAAAATGGAAAGCCTTTATTAATTTTACACCGAAATTCAAACCAGGCCGTTCGGGTAACGGCTTCAATACTTTTTACTGCAATCAAGCAAATTATGATAGAAATTAAAGTGCCTCCTGTTGGCGAGTCGATTAGCGAAGTAACCCTTGTTACTTGGATGAAAAAAGACGGAGAGTGGGTAGAGCGTGACGAAGTCTTATGCGAATTAGAATCCGAAAAAGCAACCTTTGAACTCAATGCAGAGCAGGCAGGAATACTGCACATTGTAGCTCAGGAAGGCGATACTTTAAACATTGGCGACTTAGCTTGTAAAATTGATGAAACCGCTGCACGTCCTGAGGGTGCTGCACCTGCGGCTGCACCGGTAGCAGAAGCGCCTAAGCAAGAGGCTCCTGCCGCAGCTCCAGCTCCGGCAAAAGAAGCTCCTGCAGCATTGCCTGCAGATGTTAAAGCTACACCAGTGGCCAAAAGCATCATGAGCGATAAGAAAGTAAATCCTGCAGCAGTGCATGGCTCAGGTGCTAATGGTCGTATTTTCAAAGCCGATGTGCTCGCCGCTCTGGAAAATCCGGGCCGCCCTGTAGGCAAGGAATTATATAGCCGTGAGGAAAAAGCACAAAAAATGAGTAATCTGCGTAAAACTGTTTCGCGTAGATTGGTTGAGGCTAAAAACACTACTGCTATGCTCACCACTTTCAATGAAGTGGATATGACCAATATTATGGCCATTCGTAAGCAGTACAAAGATAAATTTAAAGAAACTCATGGCGTAAATCTCGGATTTATGTCATTCTTCACCAAGGCTTGTACCATTGCATTGATGGAGTGGCCTGCTGTGAATGCCTACATCGATGGAGATAATATTATCTACCACGAGTATGCAGATATCTCTATTGCTGTTTCTGCCCCTAAAGGTCTGGTAGTACCTGTGATTAGAAATGCGGAGAGCATGAGTATGGCAGAAATCGAGGGCAAAGTATTAGAGTTGGCTAAAAAAGCAAGAGAAAACAAACTTACTATCGAAGAGATGACCGGCGGTACCTTTACCATTACCAATGGTGGTGTGTTTGGCTCACTGATGTCCACTCCTATTATCAATATCCCTCAGTCTGCTATCTTGGGTATGCACAAAATTCAGGAGCGTCCCATGGTAATTGATGGCGAAATCAAAATCAGACCGATGATGTATGTAGCGCTGAGCTACGACCACCGTATCATCGATGGTAGAGAGTCTGTAGGCTTCTTGGTACGTGTGAAAGAGTTGCTCGAAAATCCTGAGCTGATGCTTATAGGTAAGAGCCCTACAGAAGCTTTATTAGAGCTTTAAATCATAACAAATGGCGTAACTCATTTGCGCTCAGTAATATTCAGGCTGTCAGAGAGGTTTTCCTTTGGGCAGCCTGATTTTTTTGCGCCAGGGGGTAGGGGTAAAAAAGGTTTTCAGTTGCTTTGTTATATTTTGGGCGTGCCCCGCCGGTGGGGTAGTTATGGTGTGCATCGGCTATACTTGCGTAAAAATTTCTTCCTTCCTTTCATGTATAAGCCCGGCGGGTCGGGTCATCTCTGCAAGTCCTCGCAGCGCACAATGGGAGCGTTCTTTGTGTCATTATGCCCAGCATCCCAAGGGTATGACAGAGTACGCCGCTTTTAAGCATCTATGCGCTGCTGCGGGCTTTTCGTGTCTGCCCCTCACGCTTCTACACCACTGCGCTTTTCGCGTGATTAGAAACCTCTGCATTCATTGCATGGAAATATTTGTGCTCGCAAGGGCCGCAAAGATGTTACGCAGCGTTAGCAAAGATTGAAAAAGTGCAGTACCCCGCAGACGCCCTTTACCTGAAAAATCTTTGCGCTCTTAGCGTGAGAAAATTAGTACTTGCAGCGTTCGCAGAGCTTGATAAAGTGGCATACGCTCTGTCCGCCCTGTAACTAAAAAACCTCTGCGCTCTTTGCGTGGGAAAATATCTCTCCGTCCTTTGCGTGAAAAAAAATTAGTAGTCGCAGCGTCAACAAAGATTGAGCAAGTGCAATATTCCTCTGCCGCCCTATACCCAATAAATCTCTGCGTTCTTTGCGTAATAACAAATCTTTGCGTCCTTTGCGTGAAAAAAAATTAGTACTCGCATAGGCCGCAGAGCTGTTAAGCAGCGTTCGCAAAGACTTTGATGATTCCTCAGTATTCGCTATTCACTAAAAAAAAAGAGCATCGATTCTTGCGAACAGATGCTCTTTTTGATATTTAAACCAAATGTCTAAAATTATCTTTTAGATCCAGCAGCGCCTGCTTTGCGCGCGCTGTTACCACCGCGGCGGTTACCGGCAGTAGCTTTCTTACCGCTTTCTACTTTATCATCGTCTTCGTTGATGTGAAGGGTGCTTCTTTCTTCGATTTCGATTTCACCTTCTTCAGTTTCAGCTTCTTTATTTTGAGCTCTTTCTTCAAGACCTTCCATAATAGCAGCTGTCAGGTAGTTAGTGATGATAGCGATAGATTTAGTAGCGTCATCGTTAGATGGGATAGCGAAATCTACTTTAGTAGGGTCAGAGTTAGTATCTACCATAGCGAAAGTAGTGATACCCAGACGTCTTGCTTCAGACAAAGCGATGTGCTCGTGGCTGATGTCAACGATGAACAAAGCAGCAGGAGTACGACCCATTTGAGCGATACCACCCAATACTTTTTCCATTTTATCTTTGCTACGAGTAAGTGTTAAGCGCTCTTTTTTAGTAACGCTGTCAAGGGTACCGTCATTCAACATTTTGTCGATAGACTGCATTTTCTTAACACTCTTACGGATAGTTTGGAAGTTGGTAAGCATACCACCCAACCATCTTTCAGTAACGAAAGGCATATTTACTTTTGCAGCAGCTTCAGAAACGATTTCTTTAGCTTGTTTCTTAGTAGCTACAAACATGATTTTCTTTCCGCTTTTTGCGATTTGTTTTAATGCTGCAGCAGCTTCTTGCAATCCTTCGATAGTTTTATTCAAATCGATGATATGAATGCCATTCTTCTCAGTGAAGATATATGGCAACATTTTAGGATTCCATTTTTTTCTTTGGTGGCCGAAGTGAACGCCTGCCTCCAATAACTGCTGATGTAATGATTTATTTTCTTCCATTTTGGAAAGTATTATTATTGTTGATAAATAATTTAAAAATTACGCTGCACAATTGCGTGCCCATTCATTAACGTTTAGAGAATTGGAAGCTACGACGAGCACCAGCTTTACCAAATTTCTTACGCTCAACCGCACGTGGGTCACGAGTCAACAATCCTGCTTTTTTCAATGCCGGACGGTATTCAATATTCACTTCGCAAAGTGCGCGAGCGATTCCCAATTTTACAGCTTCAGCCTGGCCTTTAGGACCACCACCTTTTACATTCACTACAACGTCGAATGCTTCGGTAGCTTCGATTGTTTTTAAAGGCGCTTCTACTTGGTTTTGCAAGTAGATCAATGGGAAGTAATTTTTATATTCTTTGCCGTTAATTTTGATAGCGCCAGCTCCTTTGCTTAAATAAACGCGAGCTACCGCTTCTTTACGACGACCGATTGCATTTGTTTGCTTTTCCATTTACTTATTGAAATATTTTGTTCTCTGTAGAGAGATTAAATTAGTATTTGAATTCTTTAGGTTGTTGTGCTGCGTGTGGATGTTCAGCGCCTTCGTAAACGAATAATTTCTTAATCATTTTACGACCCAGTTTGTTTTTAGGCAACATACCACGTACACCGCGCTCAATTACAGCATTAGGACGACGATTCAACAAGTTTTTAGCTACTTCTTGTTTTTGTCCGTTAGGGTAGCCAGAGAAAGTTTGGTACTCCTTTTGCTCTAATTTGTTACCTGTAAGGGCAATCTTAGCAGAGTTGATTACGATTACATAATCACCACAGTCGAAATGAGGCGTAAAGTACGCCTTGTTTTTTCCGCGTAATACAGCAGCTACTTTGGAGCAGAAGCGTCCAAGCGTCTGATTAGTTGCATCCGCAACAAACCACTCACGTTTTACGATTTGCTCGTTTGCAGACTGCGTTTTGTAGCTCAATTGTTTTAAAGCCATTTTTCTGATTTTTATTTAATTATTAATACTTAAGTGATAAATGTGTCGCCACCTCTATCACAAACGGACGGCAAAGGTACGAGCTTTGATTTAATTTGCCAACAAATTTATTTTCGTTTTTGTAGTATGTGTTGTAATGCTTTGGTAATCAACTGATATTTTGCGCATTGTTTTTTATACCTGATTTATTGGTCAAAATATTGCCTGTATTTCGCCAGGGGAGCTGAGCGCTTTTATGCTAAACCTTAGTTATCGGCAACGCAACAAAGCAGTAAACATGCAATCGGCCCCTTGCTCTATACCATTGATGGCGCTGAAGCTAAGGAGCTCCAAATTTGGGTTGGATGCGAGCAGCTGGGCTACTACATGCTCGTTCTCATCTTTGAATACACTGCAGGTAATATAGAGCATATGGCCTCCGGATTTTAGCTTTTGGGCAGCGTTGGCAGCAATCTTGTATTGTTTTAGCGCAAATTGTTTTATCTCTCCGGGCTGGAAATAATAAAATCGCTCGGGTGTGCGGGCCCAGGTGCCACTGCCTGAGCAGGGTACATCTGCAATAATAACATCGAAGGGCTCTTGTAAGGCTGTTACCTGCCTGAATTGTGCAGCGTCCAGATTGCGGGTGGTAATATATTTATGGTAATAGGTTTTGGCCCTGTCGCGTAGATTGTGCAGACTCGAATTTCTGATATCGGTACACAACATCTGGGCTTTGCGATACTTATCTTTAAGCTGCAAAGTTTTGCCACCGGCACCGCTACAGCAATCCCAAACATAGAATGTGTCTTCAGCGTCGAAGGGTATGGCCTGGAAGAGCGGCTTTAAGCTTTGTTGAGAGCTGTAGTCTTGTACCACATAAAACTGCTCGGGCAATATCTGGCTTAGGTTCAGACCCGGGGGAAATGCGAACGTTTCCTCTCCTATTTGTTCGAAAGGTATATCCTCAGCTTGCAGCATAGGAATAAGGTTGAAGGCCGGTACGCGCAGGCGGATAAAGGTATCAGGGATTTGGAGCATGCTTTGCTGCCATTCCCTAATATCTATACCATCGGACAATTCATTGGAATAGACTTGTTGATAGAAATCCGGCGCTATGGGTTCAGCCTCCTGCTGAGTAGCCAATTGTTCAATAATTGGGTTTTGCAGAAAGTCATTTTGAATGGCCCATTGCAGAATGCCCCATATATTTTGGGGAGCATCCCGTACAAAGGCTGCTAATCTGTAAAAAGTATATACCGCATCACTAATAGCCCTTCTGTCACGAGAGCCCAGTTTGGGGTGCGCTTTGAAATATTGTTTGATAAAAATGGCCAAAGGGAGCTTGCCATCATAGCTGGCTATAATCTCGGCAATGGCAGAAGTGATAAATCTCATGATGCAAAGGTACTATCTTCCAGTGCCTGCTTTGAAATTAAAAATAAGCGTGCCACTTTGTTCGCTGGCGGCATCCGGTTTTTTGTCGAAGCGTACACCTTTAATTTTTTGCTCAGCAATGGCACGGATATTGGCATTGGTAGCCGATAATATATTATAGCGAAGAATATTACCCTCTTTATCTACCCATACTTTTATGCGCACCGTGCCACCGTTTTTAAATTCGGCGCCCGGGTCGGGGCGGGCTACGATTTTGCGGCCGGTGATGCCGCCTGTGAAGCTAAAACTGTTGGGGTCTCCACCTGGGCGGCCCATGAGGCCTTGCCCGCTGCCATTGCCTCGGCTGCTGGCGCCGGCGGCGTTTTGGTCTGCGCTATTGCCTCCTGTACCTTGAGCACCATCATAAGTATATTTAGCCTGAGGCTGTCGCGTTGCAGTGTTGCCGGTATTGGTGCTGGGGCTGGTGTTATTATTTCTTGGACTGGTATTGCGCGTTACTACTCTTTCGTTTTGTCTTCTATCATTATTGGTATTGCGATTTAGGTTATTGCGGGCAGTCTGGTTGGGATTGCCAGATTGTCTCAGTACCGGTGCAGAACTGGTATGCACCGTGCTGCTTACATCATCATGTAATTCATCGTTGCTGGTCTCTTCTGCAAAGTTGCTTTCTTCACCTGATTCCTTACTGGAGGAGCTCGCATCGGCTACTGACGGAGTGTTGGGTGGTGCCGGCATATCCATAATCATTTCTGGAGGTTCTATGCCCATACCATCAAGATCTGTGCCCAAGGCTACGGCTTCAAGCGCAATCAATTCCTCTGCCGGTGGTTGAGGAAGGGCCACTGACTTGTACCTCACAAAAAAGAAAAGTAGGAGCAATACCCCATGAATGCCAAGGGTATAAGCTAAAGCCTTGCCGTTTTTGATTGCTTCGAAATTCACCTTAAGGATTTGTTTGTATCTGCAATAATACTCAATTTGCTGCAATTATCTCTGATAGCTCCTTGATAAATATTCATTAAAGCTCGTAGGATATTGATGGCTTAAAGCAAAGAGTCATACAATCGCGTCGCTCCAGCTCCCTCAGCATGAGGACCTTGGTAGCAGCTATATTCCGCGTGAAGGGCAGTCACGGTAAGCCCGTAGCAGCGCATGGGGCGGACCCATAAAGAGGTAGGGGAGCCTGAAAGTAGCAGGAGGTAGGCATTGCTGCAATGCAAGGGAGCTGCGCTGCGAGGACTTGCAGTACAGGCGAGTCTTATAGCAGCCAAATGTTGCTATAAGGCGAAGGTTGATGACGCAGTTTTCCCGACCCGCCGCTGTCCGCTTAGCCCTGTATGTTGGCTATCGGCCCTCAGGGAGAAAGTGCTTGGAAGGGGAGCTGGCAAAGGATGGTACCGGTGGGACAGGCCCAAAAATTACTTTGGTATCTGAAAAGGGTATTGATGCGAGTGAAGATGAGTACTTAAAGAGGGAGCCTGTTGTGGTTGAACCCAGATTACGCATTAGGAATTTAAAAGAAAATTATTATGGCAAATAATCCACAAAATAGTGAAAAAAGCATAATAAATTATGGTTTTTGAGCTATTGAAGTGGATTAGAAGCAAGAATAATTTTATATAAAGAG
>DATGQB010000063.1:0-4197 GCA_035304405.1 Edaphocola sp. | reverse complement strand
TTTAAAAGAAAATTATTATGGCAAATAATCCACAAAATAGTGAAAAAAGCATAATAAATTATGGTTTTTGAGCTATTGAAGTGGATTAGAAGCAAGAATAATTTTATATAAAGAGTCTAATGCGTAATCTGGGTTTAACTATTTCGTTCTCCTGGCTGCAGCCTTATCCGTAATAACCAGTAATATCAGGCCTATGATAAAAAAGCTCGCCAATCCGACAATGGCATTGCGCATGTCTCCTGTAATATGCTCAATAAATGCAAAACTAAACATCCCCAGCACAATAGACATCTTTTCCATTACATCATAAAAACTAAAATAAGACGTATTGTCTACAGTACCTTCAGGAATAAGCTTGGAAAAGGTAGAACGGCTCAAAGACTGGATACCGCCCATCACGAAGCCCACCATTACCGCCAAACCGTAGAACTCGTAATTGGTACGGGTAAAGTAGGCACAGGCGCAAATTAGTATCCAGATACATACAGAAAGCATCAAGACTTTCATATTGCCCCATCGGCCGGACAGTTTGGCCATCAACATCGCTCCCAAAATGGCAACAATCTGTATCATCAAAATTGCGGGTATCAAATCTTCTGCACCCATATCTACCCATTCGCCATTTACCAGCTTTTTTACCTCCTTACTACCAAATACTGCCGACGCCAGCATCACGGTTTGTACTCCCATACTATAAAAGAAGAATGCCAGTAAATAAAGCTTTAGCTTGGGCATAGTTTGCGCTTGCTTCCATACCTTTTTTAAAGCACTAAAACTACTACGCGCCATTTTCCTCCGCGACTGCTGCGCTGCGACGGTCACAGGGGTATCAGGCAGCACTCTGAATGGTATAAGCGACCATCCCAGCCACCAAAGGCCCACTACGAGGAATGAAATCCTTGGTCCCCAGTCCTCCGTTTGCTGAAACCAAGCCTCATGCTGAAAAACAAATACCAAACATATCAGCTGACAAAGCACACAGCCAATATAGCCATAGGCAAAGCCCTGAGCACTCAACTTATCTTGTTCTTCCTTAACTGCAATTTCAGGAAGATAGGCATTGTAAAACACTAAACTGCCACAATAACCTATCGCAGCTACTATAGATAATATAATGCCCAGCTCTACCCTCCCGGTCTTGAAAAAATACAAACCCATACATGCCAAAGCACCCATGGTGGTAAAGACCTGCATATACCGCTTTTTATTACCTCTGCTGTCTGCTATTGAAGACAGCACCGGCGATATCAGAGCGATGATAAAATATGCAAAAGCCAAAGCATAGTGGAGCAACGAACTATTGATAATCTCCCAACCAAAAAACGAAACCTTATGACCATTGGCAGGATTTTTGGTTACTGCCACGTAGTAAATCGGGAATATGGTAGAGGTGATGACAAGATTGTATGCCGAGTTGGCCCAGTCATACATCGACCATGCCCTATGCAGCTTCTTCTTTTGCTCTGTCCTAATCATGTTTGGTGCGTCCATGGAATCTTAATACTTCAAAAGATAACTATGCCTTTATAGCTCCCGTATGTTGCCCTGTAGTACTCACTGCATACAAACCGAGGAAGGTTATCAATCCGTTGAGAATAATCAATTCCACACCAAACTGATATGCTGTGTAGCTTCCCACCAGATTATTGATAATATAAGTAGCCGCCGGAGCCAGGAGGGTCACTGTAAGTATTGCATAACGTTTGTGTATCACCCTTCTGGTAAATATCCCGAAGGCAAATAAACCCAACAACGGCCCATAGGTATAACCTGCTACTTCCATAATCAAGTACACAATACCCTTGTTATTGATGGCTTTAAACATCATGATGAGCAAGAAGAAAATCAAGGTGAAGCAAAGATGCACCCTCATTCTCAAGCGCTTTTTCTGCTTATCATCAAGTCTTTTATTCTCATTAATATTCAGCAAGTCCACACAAAACGAACTTGTAACTGCTGTCAATGCACCATCTGCAGATGGGAACAAAGCAGAAATAAGTCCAATCACAAAAATGATGGTGATATAGCCCGGAAAGTGCCCCTGTAGCGACAAGGCCGGAAACAAATCATCTCCCATCACACTAGCACCACCCTCGGCCAAAACGAAGCCGTCGGCGGTATAAAAGCCTCCTTCTTTTTGTGCGTAGAGATAAAGCAGCCCTCCCAAAAACAAGAAGGCAAGGTTTACAAAAAGCAAGGTAAACGAGAAGGTAATCATGTTTTTCTTGGCGTTGCGCACATTGTCCACAGAAATATTTTTCTGCATCATCTCTTGGTCCAAACCTGTCATCGCAATGGTGATAAACATACCGCCCAAAATGGTTTTGAGAAAGAAGGTTTTTGAATTGGGGTCCAGATTCAGCACCCGGGTATAATCTCTTTCGGCCAATTCAACAAAAGCTTGTCCTACACTTAAATCCATATTAGCCAGCACGTATCCGATGCAAGCTATCAAGCTCAGCATCATGAAGGATGTTTGTAGCGTGTCTGTAATTACAATGGTTTTTACCCCACCTTCAAAGGTGTATAACAATACCATGAGCAAAAGCACGGCTGCCGTAAGCCAGAAGGGCACGCCCATCTGCTCCAGCAGAAATATCTGTAATACATTCACCACCAAGTAAAGTCTGGCGGTCGCACCAATGCCGCGAGATATAATAAAGAAAATGGAACCAATCTTATGTGCTTCTACATTAAAACGCTTACCCAGATACGTATATATAGAGGTAAGATTCATTCTGTAATAGAGTGGCAACAGCACACCCGCCACAATAAAATACCCTATAAAGAAGCCCACCACGAGCATATAGTATTCAAAGGCCCCGTAAGGGTAGGCACCACTCGTCATTTTTCCTACGGTGCCGGGCACGGATATAAAGGTTACCCCACTCAGACTGGTACCTATCATACCAAATGCCACCAGCATCCAGTTGCTCTTACGGTTACCAATAAAAAACGAATCGTTGTTAGAATTTCTTGAAGTATAAAAAGCTACACCTAGCAACAAGATAAAGTAACTGAGAATAATAACCAATATCCAGGTAGCACTCATGAATAAAAGAAAATTGAAAGATTTACAATAATATATCACCCCAAGGGGAACAGATGCCGTAGCCTACCGCAAAAAGGGCATGGTAACTTAATGTTACATTACCATGCCCTTAGCTTGTATAGCAATCAACGATTATAGACCAATGCCAACACCTATCACAGGATTTAAGCGACCATAATAAGGACTACTTACAGTGAAAGGCCTGTTTCTTGAGTCCGTTATTGTTTTTTCAGTGGCATGTTGCAGTACATCGTAGTACACACCCAAATACATACCTACCCGATTAGTGATGGGCAGTCGGTATCCGGCCCCTACCAATAATGTAGGCATGCCATAACTCGTCTTCACTTTTTCTACACCGGAACCACCCACATATAAAGCCGGCTCTGTATGACGCTCACTCACCATATGGTATTCAAAATGAACCTGTGCAAAAAAGCTATTGAACATATGATATCTTGCCCATAATCCTGGTGAAAACATCTGCTGTACGGCAGGATAAACTTCTACTCTTCCAGTGGTGGTATTCATCACCTCATTTGCCTCTTTGATACGCAAATACTGATAGGATAAACTCACACCGGCCAAAAAGTTTGGGGCAAACTCATAGCCTACCATCGGAGATAAGCTAAAAGCCAATACGCCAGACCCCAAGCCGGCACCAAGACCACCACCCACAACTATCTTCTGAGGGTCAAATCCTTTCTCTTTGGGCTTGCTCGCTGCGCCTCCGCTGCTATACCGCACCTGAGACCAGGCACCGAAGCTCGCCAGCAAACAGAGCACGGTTATTACTAATTTTCTCATCAATGCAAAATATTTTGTTGTACAAAAATAACAATTTAATCCTGCGAAAATAATTTTTTGGCTTTTGGCGCAGCGTGCTCGCTACAGTAAGCTATATACTCGCATGGGTAAGGTTCTCTGCATTGTGGCCCCATGCATATGACCGGACTACGGCCGCTAGACAGCACTTGTAATAGTTCTGGTATCTGTTGCTGCAGTTGTTGCAGGTATTCCGTGAGTCTGGCACTCATCTCATGCAGCACAAAACCGTCCTGGCCGTTGTTTAAGACCAGATAAAAATTTCGCAATCGCTCTGCATACAATTGCTGTATAACATAATACTGTATCGCCAAATCCCG
>DATGQB010000062.1:0-13397 GCA_035304405.1 Edaphocola sp. | reverse complement strand
TCTTTATATAAAATTATTCTTGCTTCTAATCCACTTCAATAGCTCAAAAACCATAATTTATTATGCTTTTTTCACTATTTTGTGGATTATTTGCCATAATAATTTTCTTTTAAATTCCTAATGCGTAATCTGGGTTTAATCCAGCTTTAGCGCAGAGATATTTGAGTTTTTTTCGCCCTGAGTTCCCGGCGGAAATGGACATTCCAATCTTAGGAAACAACGCTGCAAATTTGTCAAGTTTGATGTAAATTTCAATACTTATAGGTTTGCAATAAAGAGAAGTGCCAATCATTTATTAACTTGCATTCATTTTGATGGCATCAAGATAATTTGATGCCGGAAAACTTTGGAAACATGGAGAAACCTATAATCGGAATTACTACAGGAGACCTGAATGGAATTGGTATCGAGACTATCATCAAGGTATTTTCCGATACGCGAATGCTGGATTTTTGCTGTCCTGTAATTTATGGCTCTAACAAGGTGCTTAATTTTTATAGAAAGGCTTTGCCCGACTATCAGTTCAACTTTACTTCAATAAAGAAGCTGAATCAACTGAACCCTAAACAGGTGAATGTTTTCAACTGTTGGGAAGAAGATGTACAAATCAAGCCGGGAGAATTGTCTGAAACCGGAGGTAAGTATGCTGTGCGCTCCCTGCAAGTGGCTACTTACAGTTTGCAGGCCGGAGAAATTAATGCATTGGTAACCGCACCTATTCATAAAAAGAATACGCAGCTGCCGGATTTTCCTTTTACAGGACACACTCCATTTCTGAAACATACTTTTCAGGCAGATGATGTGGTAATGATGCTCTATGCAGGTGATTTTCGAGTGGCATTAATCACAGAGCATATTCCTATAAATGAGGTGAGTAAGGTGCTTAGTCAGGAGTTGATTATCAAACGGATAAGCATGGTACGCCAGTCGCTGCAGCGCGATTTTGGCATCGATGCGCCAAAGATTGCTGTGTTAGGACTTAACCCCCATGCAGGCGACAACGGTCTCATCGGTCAGGAAGAAGAGCTGATAATCAAACCTGCTATGGAACACTTGCATCAAAAAGGTTTCCATGTGTTTGGCCCATATAGCGCCGACGGATTCTTTGCTCATAGTCATCAAAATAAATTTGATGTTGTCGTGGCTATGTACCATGACCAAGGCTTGATTCCGTTTAAATCTTTAGCGGTGAGCGAAGGCGTAAATTATACCATTGGATTGCCGGTGGTGCGCACTTCTCCCGACCACGGAACCGCTTTTGATATCGCAGGTAAAGGATTGGCAAATCCTGATAGTCTGAGGGAAGCGGTTTATGAAGCCATCAATATATTGAGGCATAGGGCTGAGTATGATGAGCGTACGGCCAATCCTTTAAAAAGAAACACTTTGGCAAAAGAGCGCTAGCAATGCGCTGTCAGAATATCCAGACCAATTGAGCAATGAAAAATAAAAAGTAACAACGTGAAATCTGCAAAATACCTTACCAGTAGTCCGGATATAAGTAAATGTCCCAGCCCAGACAGGCCGGAGTATGCATTTATTGGCAGGTCTAATGTGGGCAAATCTTCATTGATCAACCTGCTCACTGACCAAAATGCCCTGGCTAAAGTGTCCGCCACTCCGGGCAAAACTGTGCTCATCAATCATTTTGTGGTTGACGCGGATGCACAGGGTAATGGGGGCTGGTATCTGGTGGATTTGCCGGGTTATGGTTATGCCAAGCGCTCTAAGGAGCAGCGTGCAAAATGGTTGAAGGTGATGAACGACTATTTTGCCAAGCGCGAAAACTTGGTTACCGTATTTGTACTTATAGATTCGAGATTGTCACCTCAGGCCATAGACCTCGACTTTCTGCGCGGACTGGGCGAGTTGGGCGTACCCTTCAATTTAGTATTTACCAAGTCGGATAAAAATTCACAGTCCGAAACTGCCAAGAATGTAAAGATGTTCATCAACAAGATGAAAGAAGAATGGGAATATATACCACAGCACTTTGTTACTTCTTCCGTAAAGAAAACCGGTCGCAAAGAGTTACTGGCTTATATTCAGGAGCTGAATGAACAGTATCGGCAGCAAGGTATTCAAATTATCGAATAACAAACAGGCATTTTTTTCATGCGCCCTTGGAGGGTGAATAGATTTTATACTTAGAGCAACATAGTACAAATTATGCAAAACATACAGTCTTTAATTGAAGCAGCATTTGCTGACAGAGCATTATTAAAAGAAGCACAATACGAAGAAGCAGTACGAACAGTTATTGAAGAGGTGGACAAAGGCAGACTGCGTGTAGCTAGCCCGGTTGAGGGTGGATGGCAGGTAAATGAGTGGGTAAAGCAGGCTATTCTGATGTATTTTGGCATTCAGAAGATGAAAACCTGGGAGCTGGCTCCTTTTGAGTTTTACGACAAAATGGATTTGAAAAAGGGCTATGAGGCTCTGGGCGTGCGTGCCGTACCACATGCAGTAGCCCGCTATGGCGCATACATTGCTCCTAATGTGGTATTAATGCCTAGTTATGTAAATATTGGTGCATATGTAGATGAGGGTACGATGGTGGATACCTGGGCTACCGTGGGTAGTTGTGCGCAAATTGGCAAAGGTGTGCACCTCTCCGGTGGGGTAGGCATTGGTGGTGTGTTAGAACCCTTACAGGCTGCTCCCGTGATTATTGAAGACGGTTGTTTTATCGGTTCCAGATGTATCGTAGTAGAAGGCGTGCATGTAGAGCGTGAGGCAGTATTGGGCGCCAATGTAGTATTGACGCAAAGTACCAAAATTATAGATGTGAGTGGGGCAGAACCTGTTGAATACAAAGGACGTGTGCCTGCACGCAGCGTGGTCATTCCGGGCTCTTATACCAAAAAATTCCCTGCCGGTGAGTATCAGGTGAGCTGCGCATTGATTATTGGTAAGCGTAAAGAAAGTACGGATTTGAAAACTTCACTCAATGATGCCCTTCGCGATTTTAATGTAGCTGTGTAAAATTTCAGTGCAATAATATGTGGAGGCATTTTGTTTCAATCCTTGTATGGGCGTGCACGGTTTTGCCTTTGTGCGCCCAGCAGTTTACCGTTAGTCCTGACCAGGTCACGGTGATGGCTGAAAATGCGATTGCTGTGCGCATTGAGTCTTGTGACTGCAATGCCATGCAGGTAAGATCCGATAATGGCAAAATCAAACGTACCGGAGATTGCCTATATAAGCTCATTCCATTATGGGAAGGGGTGGCCAATATTACCGTCAGCAGGGTAGAGCCCAGTGGTAAGGTGGTTGACGTAGGCATTAAATCACTTATTGTTACTTCCCGTAAAGGCTACAAAGCCGGCACAGCTCCAAAATCAAATGGCGGTGGACATCGGGCAGAACCTAGTAAACCCAAGGCCCCGCCAGAACCGGTATTTACCGTTACATTAGCTGGGCGCGGAGAAGGGGTGTTGCGGATTCCACACCATTTGAAAAATGCACAGCTGCAGCTGCTCTCAGATCAGGAGCAGGCGCTGAACCAGGCCAGGATTGAGATTTTTACGGTTAATATTCTTGAGGGCGATGTGCTCTTATTTGAAAAAACAATTAATGGCAATAGCCTCGATAAAGAATCTGTACTGCAAATATTTCAGCAAAACAATGGGAATCGTCTGCTATTGTCGGGCATTAAGGTACGCTATAACGGAAAACTATACGCCGTAAAGGATATCATTTTTGATTTAAAAAAATAGTTATGAATTTTTGGGAAGGTAAGTTATTGGGTTTAGAGCTATTTCATTATTGGCGCTGCTTAGGTTTCTTGTTTATAGGCTTCTTCTTTAAAGGCTTAATTTCAAGGTTTCTTAGCAAATATGTCTTTAAGCTTTTTGTAAAGGATGAAGAGTACGATTACTCCGACAGCTTTGCTATGCATATCAGGCGGCCCTTGAGCAATTTTATTTTTATCGTATTTGCTTATCTGGCTTTTATGCAATTGGCCCCATTGTTTGGCAAAGTATGGCTGTTCAAACAGCAGGTAGAAAAGCATACTGACCCACTTTTGATGGACGCGCAGAAGGTATTGACGGTCAAGTCGTTTACTTTACTTACATTAGGGAGGAATATTTTCTTCTTTTTGCAGATTTTATCCTTTACTCAGATTGTCTTGCGTGTAATGGTATTTTTCTTTTCGCGTTTAGAAGAGCGTGCTATTCATCGCGCCGATCGGGAGCGACAACAGCTTTTACCTCTTTTGCGGGATGTGCTGCGGGTGCTGATATGGGTGACCATGATTTTCGTTATTCTTGGGGTGGTGTTTAAAGTGAATGTGGCGGCCTTGGTTGCCGGTTTGGGTGTAGGAGGTATTGCCATTGCCTTTGCTCTTAAAGATAGCCTCGAAAATCTGCTTTCTTCCTTTATGATTCTGTTGGACAAACCATTTGTTATCGGTGATCATGTTAAAATCAATGGGGTCGAGGGGAATGTGGAGAGTGTAGGCTTTAGAAGTACAGCCATTCGCACTTTCGACCAGTCACTGGTGTCACTACCCAACAGAAATTTGATCAGCAATGCATTGGAAAATTTTACACAGCGAGGCATGCGCAGAGTCAGGTTGGTGGTAGGAGTGCCTTATGGCTTGTCTGTAAAGCAGTTGCAGGATACTGTTACTGCTGTCAGGGAGCGTATTAACACTCAAGCCCATGTCACCGGTACTACCAATGTGTATGTAGATAATTTTGGTGATTCCGGTATAGAAATTGTTATTGTTTACTTTATTCGTGTAGCCGAAGGGGTGAATTTTACAGCAGCTAAGGAAAAAGTTAATTATGAGATTTATGAGGCTGTATATCAACACGCTACCGGATTTGTATTCCCAACCCAAGCTTTGGTAAAGGCAGATGTGTTCGACCATGTAACCAAAGCTGATAATAAGGCATCATAGTTGTGCTATTTATTTTGATAAAAGAATATTCATTGTAGTAATTACCGTACATGTTACATTTATATCCTGAACAAGCGCTGGAGCGATTGGAATTTGAGAAGGTGCGAGCTTTGTTATTGGCCAAATGTCGTACGACATGGGCGCAGCATGCGGCAAAAAATATCAAATTTCATACTAAAAAGGAATATCTCGAAGAAGCCTTAGAGCAAGTAAATGAGTACAAGCAGACTTTAGGAGGCAATGATGTTTTTCCGAATAATTTCACTAAGGATATTACTGGGGCGCTCAAGCTATTAAAAATTGAGGGCTCAGTGCTGAGGGGCGATGATTTTGTGGACCTCGCTGCAATGACTACTACCGTGCGCGATATCCTGCTATGGCTGAAAAGACAGAATGGGCTTTATCTGCGCCTGGAACAAATTGCCATACCGGTCACCTACCAAAAAGATATTCTTAAGATTATCAACGAAACGGTGGACGAGAATGGTATTGTACGCGATAGTGCCTCTATAGACCTGATGAAGATTAGGCAATCTTTAGAAGCTAAGCGCAATCAAGTGAGAAAAGTATTCGAGTCTGTGTTGCGCAAACTCAGCCGACAAGGTTATCTGGCAGATATATCAGAAAGTTTCCTCAACGGCCGACGCACCGTAGCTGTCGTGGCAGAGCAAAAGCGTATCATAAAGGGAATCATGCATGGTGAAAGCGAATCGGGCAGAACGGTGTTTATTGAACCCGAAGAAACTATTGAGCTTAATAATGAGTTGTATGCGCTGGAGCGGGAAGAGAATAGGGAGGTAATGCGCATTCTTAAAGAGCTTACAGCAAGCCTGCGTATTTTCTACGAAGATTTTCTGACCTATTATAAGATGATTGGCATTTATGATTTTATCCGTGCCAAGGCACTCCTTGCCCGAGATATGAATGCCAATATGCCGAGAATCAATGCACAACCGGGTACACATCTGATTAAGGCATATCATCCCTTATTGCTGTTACACAATAAGGCTTTGGGTAAGCCCACCTTCCCACTTACTGTTTCTATCAATTACGAGAACAGAATTTTGGTGATTAGCGGTCCGAATGCAGGAGGTAAGACCGTTTCGATGAAAACAGTAGGACTGCTGCAGTTGATGTTGCAGGCCGGTATGCTGATACCTGCGGATGATACTTCCGAACTGGGCATTTTTAAACAAATAATGATTCATATCGGCGATACGCAGAGTATTGAGAATGAGTTGAGCACTTATAGCGCCCACCTCAAGGATATGAAGTATTTTCTGGACCATGCCAATGGCAAAACCTTATTCTTTGTAGATGAGCTGGGTAGCGGTTCTGACCCCAATCTGGGTGGTGCTTTTGCAGAAGCCATAGTGGAGCAGTTGGCTCAGAAAAAGGCGATGGGTATCGTTACTACCCACTATCTCAATCTGAAGGTGATGGCGGGCAAAGTACCCGGTATCTTCAACGGAGCCATGGCTTTTGATGAGGAGCAATTGCTCCCACTGTACCAACTGGTAATAGGTAAGCCGGGGAGCTCTTATACCTTCTCCATTGCGCAAAGAAGCGGTTTGCCCAAGCATGTGATTGAGCGTGCCAAACAGATTACAGATAAGGGGCATTTCAAGCTGGATAAAATGCTGCATCAGGCCGAACAACAATCTGTACGCCTTGTAGGCAAAGAGCAATATCTGGATCAGCTGATAAGGGAAAATGAGAAGCTGAAGGATAAATACGAGCAGCTAATTGATAAGGAGAAAATTAAGCAGCAACACGAAACTTTGAAGCTGCAAAACAAGATTAAGAAAGAAGAGCTGGATTATCTGCGCGATATGGAGCGCAAATTCAAACAGATAGTTTTTGACTGGAAACGGGCTGAGAATAAGGGAGAAGTGATTGCTAATGCTGAAAAGGTATTGTTTAAAAAGAAGCATATTCAGCAGAATCAAGCGGCGGCGAAAAAGGCAGATAAGAATTACAATGTTTTAGGTAAACATCCGGAGATCGGTGATTTGGTAAGAAATAAGGATAATCATCAGATAGGTCGTATTGTAGAGATTGATGGCAAGAAGGCTAAAGTACGTATAGGACATATGCCGTTTACCGTGAAGCTGGACGAATGGTTGGTAGTGGAGCCAAAAAAGCCTCAAACCCGTAAGCGTAAATCGCAAATTGCAGAAGAGGACTAGCTTCTGTATAAAGTGTTGTGGTAGAAAATCATGATGAGGTGTATCTAAAGTGTTTTTATCTGATAATATTTTTAACCTTCAGCTTTAGAATGCTTTTAGGGTTTTCATCGGAATGGTATATGGTTGGGCGCAATACATTTAAGTAATTGAAAGGGGCTTTTGCCCCTTTTTCAATTGTTAGCGACCCAAGTCTCCTAGCCTGTAGACAGGAATTAGGAACCAGACTCCGCGGCTTACTAAACGCTTAGGAGATGCTTGGACCGTACAGGTAGTGCTGCTGTTCAATCGCACTTAAGTATTAATGGTTGGTAGTAGCGCTTTCTACAACAAACTGTTCTAAGTAATGTTCGGCTATGCCCCAATGAGCTTTCAGCCCTTGTAAAGATTGTAGGATGGCTGCCTTATCCTCATCTGAAGGCTTTTGCTTGCGCTCTGCGATGATGAGTACATTTTTAGGAGTATGTATGTCTGCCACAAAGTCAACGGCCTTAGTGCTGTAGCCACAGTAGTTCAGCAGCAACATCCGCATAGTGTCGGTCAGCATTTCGGCTTGGCGCTCTGCAAAGAGTCCGTGTTTCAACAGGGGTTGTTGCACTGGATGAGCCTTGCCTTGCTTCATGGCTCTGCGTATTTGTTTATGGCAGCAGGGAGCCACTACAATTAGTTCCGCATTCATTTTTATACCCTTGGCTATGGCATCATCGGTAGCAGTATCACAGGCATGTAAGGCTATGATAATGTCCAGCACCTCGGTTTGATAATCGGCTATACTTCCTTGTACAAAAGAAAGTTGCTTAAAGCCGGATTGCTCGGCCAATTGATTACACAAGGCTACCATATCGGGGCGATATTCCACACCAGTCACGCGGGCATTGCGAACCAAATGATTCATCAGATAGTCATACAATGCAAACGTGAGGTAGCCTTTGCCGCTACCCATATCGGCCACATGTATGCAATCTGTAGGCGGTAGTTGCTTGAGTGACGTGCTCAGCAGTTCAATAAAATGATTGATTTGCTTATACTTGTCCTGTGATTTCTTATACACCTTACCTGTGTCATCAGTAATGCCCAATGCTTGTAGGTATGCCTGATTGTTCAATTGTAGTTTTCTCCGCTTTTCCTGATCATGCTGCAATGAGGGTAGCTCTTTATTACTTGCCGGGCGACGCTTATATCTTTGAGAGCCGTTCTTGCCAATGCTCAATTCCTCGTCGGCTTCGAGCGAAAACATGGTAAGGATATTAAATTGCTGCGCATCAAAGAGTGAGCCGATTTGTTGCAGAGCTTCCTCTTCCGAAAAGTTTTTGGTAATATCCTTTGTGGCGTATCGATACACAAAACTCAGCATTAGTTTGTCTTTTACTTTGATGCGCTTGATATAAACATTCTTTAGGGCTTCGGTACCCTTATAAGCGCTCAAGGTTATTTTGACAAAGCTGCCTTCTTGTAGTCTTTTTACGAAGGAACTGCTAAATTGCTGCCAGGTGCTCTGCATAATATTGGGTTTGAAAAATTTTCTAAACACAAAAAAATCAATGAACGAGCATTACATCCATTGATTTTTTTGCTTTACCATAATCGGTATAGATTGTATTAGTGTCTAAAGTGTCTTTGTCCGGTCATTACCATAGCAAGGTTGTTCTCCTGACAATACTTCACGCTGTCTTTATCCCTGATAGAGCCACCCGGTTGGATAAATGCAGCGATACCTGCCTCATGCGCAATGCGTACACAGTCGTCAAATGGGAAAAATGCATCTGATGCCAACACTGCACCATTCAGGTCAAAGTTAAACTGTTTGGCTTTTTCTATGGCATGACGCAGAGCATCTACACGGCTAGTCTGTCCACATCCTTTACCTACCAGTTGCTTGTCTTTTACCAGAGCTATAGCATTACTTTTCAAGTGTTTACAGATAATATTGGCAAAGTTCAAAGCCTCTTTTTCGGCGTCGGTAGTATTACGGCCGCCTACTTCTTCCCATTTTTCATAGTTGCCTTTGTCCATATCTTGAACCAAAGTGCCGTTCAGTACAGACTTAAAGCTGGTGCTGAGCAATGGAGCATTGGTTTTCAGTGCCAATAAGATTCTGTTTTTCTTAGATTTCAACAGGCTCAGTGCATTTTCGTCAAAACCCGGAGCTATCAGTACTTCAAAAAACAATTCATTGATGGCCTGAGCTGTAGCTTCGTCGATATTTTTATTACATACCAGCACGCCTCCAAAGGCACTTTCTGGATCGCCGGCCAGGGCAGCCTGCCATGATTCCAATACAGTAGCACGAGCCGCTACACCACATACGTTGGTGTGCTTAATAATGCCAAATACTGCATCTGCACTTCCGGCAAAATCCTGATGCAACTGAATGGCGGCATCTACATCCACCAGATTGTTATAAGAAAGCTCTTTACCGTTCAGTTGTTCAAACACTTCATTCAAGTCACCATAGAAGGCAGCCGCTTGATGCGGATTTTCTCCATAACGCAGACTTTGTTTGTGTTTTAGTGGCTGCAAGATAGTGCTGTTGAAATAATTATTGATAGCAATATCATAGTTCATTACCACCTCAAAAGCTTTTGCTGCAAATGCTCTTCTTTGCTCCAGATTCAGTACACCGTCTTGAGCATTAAGCAGTTCATCCAGCACCGCATAGTCGTTTTTATCAGCTATAACCGTTACATCAGCAAAGTTTTTCGCAGCTGCACGTATCATAGAAGGGCCGCCAATATCTATTTTTTCAATAATAGCTTTTTCTTCTTTAGTCTGGGCAACAGTTTCTTCAAAAGGGTATAAATCTACAATAACGAGGTCTATCTCCGGAATGTTATAAGTGCGCATTTCTTCCATATCCTGCTCCAGACTACGTCTGCCCAGGATACCGCCAAAAACAGCAGGGTGCAAGGTTTTAACTCGGCCACCTAAGATAGACGGGTAGGTAGTTAATTGCTCTACAGGTACACAGGAGATACCCATTTCTTCAATATAACTTTGCGTGCCGCCGGTAGAATAGATAGTTACGCCCTTCGCATGTAAAGTTTGCACCAAAGGAGCAATACCATCCTTGTAAAACACTGAGATTAATGCCGATTGAATTTTTTTGTTGGACATGATGCCTTTCTTTTACTTGTGTGAATATTGAGCTGCAAAGTTCTATAATTTTATC
Organism: Edaphocola sp.; assembly: GCA_035304405.1. Lineage (GTDB taxonomy): Bacteria > Bacteroidota > Bacteroidia > Chitinophagales > Chitinophagaceae > Edaphocola. Next base: position 3,133 of record DATGQB010000062.1, on the reverse strand, counting down.
AAGCATTCAAAGCTTCAATGCAGTATTATCGCTCAACTTTAGCTTTATTTATAACCGCCAGAATAATACTTCATCCTAACACTCGTTTTTTGTAGGCATTACTTTCTTTTGATATTTTGGGCGTGTCCCGCCGCAGTTTTCCGCCTAGGTGCGAAGCGAAGCAGGGTAGGCAAGATGATAAGTATATCAATCATGGGGGCAGGCGAACAGGGGTCGCAACCTTTGCCTTATAGCAACTAAAAGTTGCTATAAGGCAAAGGTTGTACTTCAAGTCCTTGCAGCAAAGCTTCCGCTCCGCTGCAGGCATTGCTGCTGCGCGCTTTCTAGTTTTACCCCTCACGCATTTCATGGCTATTGCTCATATGGCTTTATCATCGGCGCATTGGCCTCAGCTGTAAAATACTAGGGCCGGTGTTGGCACACCGACCCTAGACTTTTATAAAGCGTAAAGTGATTTACCTCGTTACATAAATGACTGCAATAGCTGCACCAGTTGGGCTTTAGGAGCCGTACCGGTATGTCTCCACAAGAGTTCTCCTTGTTTGAAAATCATCAAAGTGGGTATGGAACGCACATCATACATCCCTGCTATTTGCGGAAATCTATCCACATCTATTTTCACCACTCTAGCATTATCACCTATTTCATCTTTTACATTTTCCAGCACCGGAGCCATAGCTTGGCAGGGGCCACACCAAGTAGCGTAGAAGTCTATCAAAACAGGCTCCTGACTTGAGATTAACTCTTGAAATTTATCTTGCATTATAACTTTTTCTTTTGTAAATTTATAAATAGCTCGTATCCTGCTCTTGGCCCAATACTGTTATAACATTGCTCCATTTTATGGATGTGAAACAGTGGCCTAAAGTACTGCAGGTATTCCTCTTTGCTGCCACCAAAAGGTGGTCCGGATTGCTCGAATGTGCGGTTGAATAATACACCTACCAGACGTCCATCAGGTTTGAGCAATTCCTGCACACGAGCAGCATAGGCGGCACGCAAAGCAGGTTCCAAGGCGCAGAAGAAAGTCTGCTCCAGTATGATATCATACTGTCCTTGATGCATGAAAAAATCGCCACAAATCACCCGGATATTGGCATCCTCCTCAAAGCGCTCTTGCAAACTTTGGGTGAGGCTAGGCGCTATGTCTATCAGTGTAATGTTCTTAAAACCCATGGCGGATAGTTGCGCTGCTTCATAGGCATTGCCACAGCCCGGAATAAGTATATCCAGATGCTTATCGGCAATCTGTTCCATATACGCCATCAAGGCAGGAGCCGCCGCGCCAATATCCCATGGGGTTTGGGCATGGTTCCAGCGATTATCCCAGTATGTACTGTCCAGTGTTGTTTGCATGATTGTGAAATGGTATTACTGTGCTTCAATATTTCTGTGCAGGCCTATTAGCTATTAGCGCAGACACCTTCCGCTACAGGAATACTGGTCTTTTTAATAGCCGCAAAACCGCCATCGATTTCAGTGAAGTTTCTGATACCTCTTGCCTGAAGAATACTTGCGGCTATCATACTTCTGTATCCACCGGCGCAGTGCAAGAAGAAATGCTCTTCGGGTAATGTGCCTATCCAATCATTAAGGCTGGCCAATGGCCTCAACTCGCCGTTTACGATATGGCCATTGGTATATTCGCCCTCTTTGCGCACATCTACTACTTTGCTTTGCTCATTATATCTGCTGGCAAACTCCTCGGCAGATATTCTGTCCACACTGTCGGTAGATTTTCCGGCAGCAATCCAGGCATCTATACCGCCTTCAAGATAGCCGATAACGTTATCAAAACCTACACGGCTCAGTCTGGTAATCACTTCCTCCTGCGTGCCTTCATCCACAACCAAAAGTAATGGCTGTTTTACATCCACTATCATGGCGCCCACCCAAGGAGCAAAGTCACCTTTGATGCCAATATTAATTGCATTTGGGATAAATGCCTTGGCAAAGGCCCCACTACTGCGTGTATCCAATATCAGCGCAGCACTTTGCTCAGCAGCTTCTTCAAAAGCTTCTGGGCTCAGAGCTGTATTAGCTTTTTGCAACACATTCTCGAAGCTCTCATATCCGAGGCGATTCATGGCAACGTTCATGCCAAAATATCCCGGAGGAGCGCTAAGACCTTCCGTTACTGCCTTGATAAAACTTTCCTTATCAGGTTGGTTCAGCGCGTAATTGCTACGCTTTTGATTGCCCAGGGTATCTACAGTTTCTTTCTGCATGTTTTTACCACAGGCGCTGCCCGCTCCGTGTGCAGGATATACAATCACATCGTCGGCCAGGGGCAATATTTTTTGGTAAAGGCTGTCATAAAGCATTCCGGCGAGCTGCTCCTGAGTCATATTAGCAGCCTTTTGTGCCAAATCAGGACGGCCCACATCGCCTAAGAACAAAGTATCTCCACTAAAGATGGCATAATCTTTTCCATTTTCATCCCTTAGCAAATAGGTGGTACTCTCCATAGTATGCCCAGGAGTGTGCATGGCTATGATGGTGATTTTTCCCAGCTGAAATGCTTGTCCGTCAGTGGCAATTATGGCCTCAAAAGCAGGTTCTGCATTCGGTCCATAAACTACCGGAGCTCCGGTGGCTCTACTCAAATCCAGATGACCCGATACAAAGTCTGCATGGAAATGCGTTTCAAAAATATATTTCAGCTTTACATTGTCCTTATTCAGACGCTCCAAATAAGGTCTGGTTTCTCTTAATGGATCTATGATAGCGGCTTCGCCCTCTGACACGATATAATAGGCACCCTGAGCCAGACAGCCGGTATAAATTTGTTCGATTTTCATTTTTTGAATACAGTTTTGAGATGAAAAGTATAAGCACCGAAGTGCATGAATCCATACCTACAAATTTCGGAAATAAAGACGGAATTTGCTCATTATCGGATATTTTTAACTAAAAGCTTTGCTGCTTAGGGTTTTAGAGCAAAAAGTGCTCTGTGTCCTTTGCAACCTGCGTCACCACTTGGCCTCAGTGCTGATTGCCTAGGCTGAGAATAGCCTTAAACCCAGATTACGCATTAGACTCTTTATATAAAATTATTCTTGCTTCTAATCCACTTCAATAGCTCAAAAACCATAATTTATTATGCTTTTTTCACTATTTTGTGGATTATTTG
>DATGQB010000061.1:0-7787 GCA_035304405.1 Edaphocola sp. | reverse complement strand
AATCTGGGATAAACCATTGTGCTGCTGGCTTAGGGGCTTCCGGCTGCTGATGCATTGATGGTTGAGGTGGAATATGCGCTATGCGCCGCGAAGCCACAGAAATAGGGAAGGAATGTAATAACCCAATAGCAAAAAAAGAGGTGACCATTGCGGTCACCTCTTTTTAGATATAAGCGAAGTTGATTATGCTTCTTGATGGAAAGGATAACGATAATCCGTAACAGGAATATAGGTTTCCTTAATAGTGCGAGGGCTAATCCAGCGGTAAAGGTTGAGGGCAGAACCCGCCTTATCATTGGTACCTGAAGCACGAGCGCCACCAAATGGTTGCTGACCTACCACTGCGCCTGTAGGCTTATCATTGATATAGAAGTTGCCCGCAGCGTTTTCTAAACGCTTAGTGATATGCTCGATAATAAGTCTGTCTTTGGCAAAAATAGCTCCGGTCAATGCGTAAGGGGATGTGCTGTCAACAACGTCTAAAATGCTATCCCATTCTTGCTCATCATATACATAAATGGTGAGAACAGGGCCGAAGAGTTCTTCGCACATAGTTACGTAATCAGGTACAGAAGCTTCGATAACGGTTGGCTCAATAAAGTAACCTTTAGATTTGTCATAACCACCGCCAGCAATTACTGTAGCTTTGTCGCTGTTTTTAGCATTCTCGATAGCCGATGCCAATTTGTCGAATGACTTTTCATCAATTACAGCATTGATGAAATTGGTAAAGTCATCTACCGGGCCCATTTTCAGGGTTTTCATCTCAGCCAGCAGTTTAGATTTAATTTCTTCTGCCAGGTTAGAAGGTAGATAAGCGCGCGAAGCGGCAGAGCATTTTTGGCCTTGGTATTCAAATGCACCACGCACAAGGTTGGCCACAACGGCATCTACATCTGCGCTTGGATGCACATACACGAAGTCCTTACCGCCGGTTTCGCCCACGATTCTAGGGTATGATTTATATTTTGGTGTGTTTTTACCAATTGTCTCCCACATAGTGTTAAACACTCCCGTAGAACCGGTGAAGTGCACACCAGCAAAATCTCTGTGGTTGAAGCATACATCACCAATAGTCGGTCCGCTCGCATATACCAGATTGATAACCCCATCAGGTAGTCCTGCTTCTTTGAGGATTTCCATAAAGATGCTGGCAGAGTAGATTTGTGTGTTGGCTGGTTTCCATACTACCACATTACCACACATAGCTGGTGCCGTAGGCAGGTTGCCACCAATAGCTGTAAAGTTGAACGGAGTGATTGCCAGTACAAAACCCTCCAGCGGACGATATTCAGTACGGTTGTGCATACCTGGTCCGGAGATAGGTTGTACTTTATAAATTTCACTCAGGAAGTGCACATTGAAACGTAGGAAGTCGATGAGTTCACAAGCGCTATCGATTTCGGCCTGAAAAGCGTTTTTGCTCTGACCCAGCATAGTCGCTGCGTTCATTTTGAAGCGATATTTATTTGCGAGTAAGTCGGCCGCTTTCAAAAAGATAGAAGCTCTATGTTCCCAGCTGGTGGCTGCCCATGCACTGCGCGCTTTAAGCGCCGCCTCGATGGCAGCATTGATATGAGACTCATCACCGGCAGAGAAATGGCCGAGAAGGTGCGCATGCTCATGAGGTGGGTGGATGGCTACTTTTTTGTCGGTATAAACCTCTTCGCCCCCGATATACATTGGAATATCACGCTGAGTAGCTTTAAGAGCCTTGATAGCATCCTGCAGCTCAGCAGCGTCATTACTGCCGGGAGCGTAGCTACGCACCGGCTCGTTTTGAGGCATTGGGAAAGAAAAATATGCGTTATTCATAACTTGGATTGTTTGAGTTTAATTTTTACTGTCAAAGTTAAATGGTCACTATTAGCGAGCGGCGATAATAGCTGCGAAATCGGCTGCTACTAAGGAAGCACCACCAATCAAACCACCGTCAACATCAGGCTGTGCGAACAGGCCTGCAGCATTAGATGGTTTGGCACTACCACCATACAATATAGTAGTAGCCTCAGCAACTGCCTGTCCGTATTTCTCTGCAAGTAGCTGACGGATAGCAGCATGTACCTCTTGTGCCTGCTCGTCTGAGGCTGTAAGACCGGTACCTATAGCCCAGATGGGCTCATATGCAATTACAATATTGGCAAATGCTTCGGCTGGAAGATGGAAAAGACCATTCTCAATTTGCGCTTTGATATAATCATTTTGAGTGCCTGCTTCTCTGATTTGCAAAGGCTCACCACAGCAGAAAATTACCTTCATGCCTTCTGCCAATACGGTATCTACTTTTTTGGCCAGTACAGCATCTGTTTCACCAAAATATTCTCTACGCTCAGAGTGTCCGAGAATTACGTAGCTCACCCCTACACTTTTAAGCATTTTTGCAGAAACCTCACCGGTATATGCACCCGAAGTTTCCTGATGACAGTTTTGAGCAGCTAAAGCAAAACCATTTTTCCCTTCAAGCATGCGAGCTACCGCAGCCAGGCTGATAAATGGAGGAGCGATAATTACTTCCTGGTCATCGCGCAGGCTGATATTACTGTTCAAAATTTCTTCAACAAGCGCCAGGCCTTCTTGCAGATTTTTGTTCATCTTCCAATTGCCGGCTACGATTTTTTTTCTGTTCATATCTTGGTTAAATATTGTGTTTTGAATGAGAATGGATATTAATTAAATCTTTGACTTTTTTCGCAGATGTTAGCCAGTACCTCAATCTCTTCGGCAGTAGGTTGTATACCCCTTCTGGCCATCATGCGTCTGGCTGTGTCAATTGCTTTATCAAACTGGTATGAAGTCATATCGTTCTTGCCGCCCCAGCTGAAGGAAGGGATATACTTGTCAGGAAAGTCGCCACCGTAGATGTTACAACTTACGCCTACTACAGTGCCGGTATTAAACATGGTATTGATACCGCACTTGGAATGGTCGCCCATTAGCAGGCCACAAAACTGAGTTCCGGTTTTCACCATTCTGTTTTCGTATTCGCTCCAGATGCTTACCTCGTCGTAGTTGTTTTTAAGATTGCTTGCATTGGTGTCTGCTCCAAGGTTGCACCAGGACCCAATCACGGCATTGCCCAAATAGCCGTCATGCCCTTTGTTGGAATAGTCGAACATTATCACATTGGATAGTTCTCCGCCCACTTTAGAATGATGTCCTATACTGGTAGCTCCATATACTTTTGTGCCCATTTTGAAGGCGCCGTGCTTACCCAAATATATAGGGCCTCTGAGCATGGCTCCTTCCATCACCTCTGCATCTTCGTCGATGAAAATGGGTCCGGTGGTGGTATTGAGAATTGCTGCGGTGATTTGTGCACCTTTAGCAATAAACAAATCTTCAGCGGAGCCGATTAAAGTGTTGTGGGCAGGAAGTGCCTCAGATTGTACATTTGAGCTGAGTAGGTTAAAATCATAACGTATAGCGTCATCTGCCAGACCGAAGATGTCCCAAACATTTTGAAGCATCCTGAAGTTGGCTTCATAAGGGATGGCTTGATAGCTAATCGTTTTGTTATTGAAATCACTTAATGTCAGTTGTTCTGAAGTTCTGAGCGCAATCAATACTTCTGCGGCAACCAATGCTTCGCCGTTTTGCAGGGCAGCTACCTGCTCAGCTATTGCTTCGTTTGCCAGAATGGCCGCATTGACATAGAGATTATCTGAATTATATATGGGTGGGAATACTTTGCTCAGCACTTTACCGGTAATGGTGCCGGATTGGCTAAGATTTAAGAGTTTTTCCCAGCGTTCTCTTTGGGTAAGTATGCCGCAACGGATATCCGCAACGGGGCGTGTATGTGTAAAAGGAAGTAATCTTTTGGCGCTGATAGTGTCAAAAATATTCAACTGCATAATAGTTATTTCAAAACGCAAATGTAAGATTAATAGTGCAATTAGTTGGTGAATGGGATATATTAAATTGATTGTTTAGTTCATCATTTTCCGCCTTTTTAGTTGCTTTTGCAGTGCTTGGCTCTTTGCGGTAGGGAGAATCCCTGCGAGCTATACTGGCATGGCTGGTGTGATAGTAAGAGCAGCGTCACATTCTGGAATTATCATGAGCCTAGCTTAAGGGTTAAAGTGAATTTTTGGCATTAATGTGCTGCCCTCCAATCTGTAACGGGTATGCCGCTAGGCCTGTTGGTTAAACCCAGATTACGCATTAGGAATTTAAAAGAAAATTATTATGGCAAATAATTCACAAAATAGTGAAAAAAGCATAATAAATTATGGTTTTTGAGCTATTGAAGTGGATTAGAAGCAAGAATAATTTTATATAAAGAGTCTAATGCGTAATCTGGGTTAAATGCAGGCTAGGGTACCTGCCTTCTGGATGGGGTAAAATGAAGTGCCGGTTTATACTTTATTGTACTAAATTTGCGTTTTCCCAATAAGGAACATGACAATTATTTCGAAATTTTTCAAAAGGGCATTGCTGCTGGCAGGCACGGCTCTGGCAGGTACCGGCAGTCTGGAACTGCATGCGCAGCGATTTTACGATCGTAATGAATATGGGCTGATGGGTGGCGCCTCTCAGTATTTTGGCGACATCAATCCTGATTACAATTTCAGCAGCATCAACCCTGCTATCGGGGCATTTTACCGATATTTCTTCAACCCCTATATTTCTCTACGTGCAGGCCTTAGCTATACGCATCTGGCAGCTAAGGATAGTGATGCCAAAAATGCTTTTCAGAATATCCGCAATCTGAGCTTTCAGAATGATATATTCGAGGCTATGGTCATGGGCGAATTCAACTTCTTTTACTACATGACGGGCAATAATGAGCGCCGTTTTACGCCTTATATGGTTTTGGGTATAGGAGCAGTTTATTCCAATCCTTATACCATGCTGGAAGGTCAAAAAGTGCATTTGCAACCTCTTGGCACCGAAGGCCAGTTTATAGCAGGTTTTGAAAACCGAAGATACAATAAGGTAAATGTAGTGGCGCCTTTCGGAGCCGGTATCAAGTATGGACTGGCGCCGGGCATTAATCTGGGCTTTGAACTGGTACATCGCTTCGCATTTACAGATTATCTGGATGATGTAAGTACCAATTATGTGGGTGAAGAATACTTTAAACTGCCCAATGGTGGGGCCACACGTGCCTCAATGCTGCAAGATCCTTCTATTGCTCCGGATGGCGGCAAAATGGGCATAGCGGGTCGGCAACGGGGAGATCGCTCCAGTATAGATCAATATCTCATTGCTCAGTTTACCCTCTCTTTTCAACTGAAAACTTATCGCTGCCCTTCGGATAATCCGTTGTGGAATCAGCAGTAGGCATGATGCCTGCTTTATGGCTTGCAATCGGCGCACAGCCGGCTGTAATTTTTGTTTTACTCTTTTTGATTTATAGATGAATCAGAGCGCTGCTATTTTTGATATGGACGGACTGCTGCTGGATACCGACCCCAAAATTTGGTTGGAAAGTATGCAGGAGGTGGCTCACAGGCACAATATTCCTATCTCCACTGAACTATTAAAATTTACTAAAGGCTTACGGATATTTGAAGTGACCAATTTCTGGAATGAATATCTTGGCTGGAACGACAAGCCAAAGTCTGTAAGGGTGGCTGAAGAAATTATTGACACGGTCATCGCCAGTGCCAAGAAGAGTGGTCGTGTGATGCCGGGAGTACAAGCCTTGCTTAGCGCATTGCAGGAGCATGACATACCGCTGGGTGTGGCCACATCATCGCCGCAGCGCATGGTGCATGAGTTGCTGCAGCACTTTAATCTCAATCAGTATTTCACTCAGATACACACTGCAGATAATTGTTTCATGGGCAAGCCTCATCCTGAGGTTTATCTCGACTGTGCCCGAGCACTAGGCGTATGGTCCTGGCGCTGCATTGCCTTTGAAGACTCTGTAAACGGTATGGTGGCGGCTAAAGCCGCTCGCATGAGCTGTGTGGTGGTGCCTACTGCAGAGCAGTTTGATAATCCTGCTTTTGGATTAGCAGAAATTAAAATCCGCTCATTGGAGCAGTTTACTTATCAAGATTATTTAAGATTGTGCATCCATTAGTTCGTCATTGTTGGGGATTGCCAGTATCTTTGCCTTTCAATTATTCTATTTATCACATTTGTTTTATGAAAAAATCAATTTTCTTATTAGTGACTATTTCCGTTGCCTTTTGTCTGCAGTCTATGGCACAGGGTATGGGCTGGGTAAATCGCAGTGAAATTCATAAGAGTATTCCCGGATTTCTGGCTGATATCAAAATGATAGACAGTATGCAAGTAGTGTACGAAACCGAATTAATGACAGAAGGACAAAAACTACAAGCTCAGGCCAGAGATATCGTAGCAGCTTATGACCCACAGCCCAATGAAAATCTGGCCGCCATCAAAAAGCGTATGAAGGCCTCTGATACCATGGCTCTGAATGCCATTTTTCAGAAAGATGCCGCACTGGATAAGAAAAAGCAAAACTATGACACTAAGTTGCAGCAAATGCAGGCTCAGAAAATAGACCCGGTGCTGACCAAAATAGCCAAAGCAATCAAATTGGTAGCTGAGGAGGAGAATCTGGATGCGGTTTATTTTCTTGAAGATGTGAGTGTAGGCTTGGTATATATCAACCCAAAACGAAACTTTACTCAGAAGGTAATTGCTAAGCTGAAAACTATGTAAGTGAAAATGCTTAGGTGCGTATTGAAAGAGGGATAGACTTCATTATAGTCTATCCCTCTTTTGTATATCGCTCTATCGGCCATTTTTTTCTTATCTGAAGTTAAAACCCGATGGTAGCATACCACCTAAAAATTCCTTCAATTGATTGCCTTGGGCGTCGTAAATATAGATTCTTCCTTTCTGTACAAAATCTACAGCGTCGGCAAGATATATATGTCCGTTGGGATGTATGCCCAGTCCGTAAAAATTTCTACCTTCTGCGTTGATTACGGCTTGTGTAGGGAGTGCAGCAGAAGTGATACTCATGCGGTAACAGTCCTTGTTCAAAAAATAAATCGTATCGCCACTCTTATTGATGCTGAGTCGCCATGGGTCATCTGTACTTTGGCTAAAAGTAAAATGCTGTTCTACTTGTTTCTGTACCGGGTCTATACGCACAATGCTCGCATTGTTACCACTACCCGGTTGGCCGCTGCAGCTCAGCCATAATTTTCCGTTTTTGTCTCGTACTATGGCATTGGCTCCATAATTGATGCTAATGCTATCCGTAATCTCGTCTGTACTGATGTTGACGATATAGAGCTGGTCTTTCTGTTTGTTGGTCACAAACAGTTCGTTTTCTATCTGTATCATTTCCTCTGTCCAGCCACGGCAGTTTATTTTCTTAGTAATGGTGTTGGTGTTCAAATCCACCACATAAATACCGTTGGCATAAAGGTCAGTCACATAAGCTTTTGCGTTGCTCACTGGTACAATAAAGCGTGGCGAGGTGAAACCCTCTATCGCTGCCAGAGATTTAAAGGTTGTGGCATCTACAATTTCCACTTTGCGTGAATTATTCATCACGATATAGGCTTTGTCTCCATAGACGAGCATGCTTTGACATACATCGCCCAAAGGTCGACCATTTATCGTAGAGAATACATTGTGGATTACAGTGCCCGCGATTTCTGACACATAACTAATACTCGCATTGCCTTGTAAAAAACCACCTTCGTTTACAATAAAAGTACCATCCTCGTGATTGATAGTAATATTCGAGGTGTTGTTTTTATTGGGTTCGTCTTTGGTACAGGAATACATGATTCCCGTTATGCAGGCAGCGAATAGTAAGGTCTTAAATTGCATATAGAATGTTTGATTTA
>DATGQB010000060.1:0-7432 GCA_035304405.1 Edaphocola sp. | reverse complement strand
AAGTGAACGGACACAGCGCTCCAAATATAGTTCAGCGTTGTAAACCGGAACTATGACAGACACTTTCATTTCTTTTGTGCTCATACCAATTCTATCCCGATTGCGCATCATTGAACAGTGAATTCGACCTAATATATATATGTTTTATAATATAAGTGCTAAAAGTTGACGAATCGGTAAACCTGCTCGTCAATTTAAAGCTGATTTAAACGCTTCATTCCTAAGTTCACTTCCCAAATAAAATTTCTTTCCTCGCCAAATTAATTTGGAAAAGCGTATTAAGGTGGCTAACTGCCGCGCCTACTCTCTGTTCGAACCGCGCCACTAACGCACCGAGGTAATACTGCATGCTACGCTCAGACTCCCTTTTTGTCACAGAATCTCGGTGCTATACGTTCAGGCAACATTCACCCCATAATATAGAGTTTGATAAGCGCCGCTCTTTTCTTCCAGTGTATATCTTTATCCAGTAGCAACTTAAAGAACATTTTCGGGGATATTAAGCTTTTTGCTGCTGTAGAAGACCCATTCACAAAAAAGCTAAAATATTTCCTTCTCCTGTTTTTATCCAGCTCCTTAAGCAATGAGCGCCATCCTCTTTGGGCATAAATTTGTTGATGCCTGTCATAAATTTCGACCCATGATTGCAGGTGCAGGTCAGTAAATGGGTTGCTCATTATGCTAGCATTCCGTACCCTATATCCTAATAGCACTACATCAGTATAAACTACCTGAATAGGCTCTCCATACAAATCCGGAAAGATATAAGCATCTTCATGCAGACGACCCTTAGGGAATCGAAGCTGTTGAAAAACCGATGCCTTATATAATTTATTCCAAACAACAATATTTCTAGGGAACCAACTTTCGTCATAAAAAGTATTCATCATCTGCAAACCCGAAAGGACCCGAATACCATCCTGAGCCTCGCTACGCTTAGGAACCACAAACTCCTCACCATCCTTAAAGGGCTGGAACCTGCAGAAACTAATATCACAATTGGTCGCAACTAAATTTTGATACAGAGACGCCAAAAAATCAATATGTAATATATCATCACCGTCAACAAAAGCAATGTAATCTCCTGTTGCAATATCAAGACCGCAATTTCTCGCATCCGACAACCCGCCATTTTTCTTATGAATGACAGTCACCCTCTGGTCTTTTTCCGCATATTCATCACAAATAATGCGACAGTTATCCGGCGAACCATCATTGACAAGAATTACCTCAAGATTGGCATATGACTGTGACAGCACAGAGTCGACACAAGGTCGAAGATGTGCCTCTACCTTATAAATAGGGATAATAACAGATATCAATGGCAAAGAATTTTCCAAAGCAGTCATTTAGCCTAATTTGTGTCAAAAATTTCTTTCAGCGTAGCGTCAGGCCTAAATACATCAGGATGTTGCAGATAGAGCTTCTTTGCAGCCTGATACTCTATCTCAGGATCATGGACGCCATTCTCCTTGATATCTTTCTTCCAATAATCTAAATCTCCATCTCTGTATTGATGCATGAAGGGAGTCTTAAAGAAAGTCATACCTGTGACGTACAATTCTGCAGGTGCGCAATTCAATAATGTATTAAGTGCTATGAATCCGGTGGTTGGATGAAAAGGTAAAACTTTCTTGAAATTGTCATCACTCAGATCTAGTGAAATACGTGCTATCCGAATCCCTTTGGGCTTGTACTTATTGTAAAAAAACCTCAAATTAGGTCCATAAGGTATTGTCTTCTCGTTGTAACAAAACACTACTCTCCCAACCATCTTTTGCTTCCATAAATCAAGAGTGACGGGACTACCACCCCCTCTTTTAGCTTCATAAAAGCAGTGAAAAAGCAAATCGGTCCTTGTGCCTATAAATGGTGCATTACGCTCGCTTACCAACTCCACACCTTTGTTTAACCTCACCACTACATCAAACCCATCAATATAATCCCCCAAAATTTCCTTGCAGGCAGAGTCTGCACTGCCCACCAAAGCGACACGTTTCCCTCTAATCCATAAAGGGTCAAACTTCTCCAGGGTCTTATATGACAAAACCTTGAATTTTGCAAGTGACAACATCCCCCTAATCCGCTTCTTAATCACGCTAGTACTATTTTTTGCCTCCATTTAAAACCCTAGTGCCTAATTCAAATCTTAATAACTGATCATTTACTAAAGAGCGATAAGCCGGATCACAAGGCCTCTTGCTGCTCTAAAACATCATCTTCGGCATAAAAAGCAGCGAGTGTACTGTCAGGTATTATCTTTCCTTTAGACTGCTTATACAATTTTCTTACATATTGATACTCAGCTGATGGCTCATGCGTTTTAAGTTTTTTGAATGAATCCAAACAAAATTCGAGGGAATCTTGCCTATACCCATCAAAATATGGTGTGCGGAAAAATGTGATTCCGGTAACATACAGCTCTTTTGGCTCGCATGCCATCACTGTGTTGATAACAATAAAACCTGTTGTCGGCGAATGCGGCTTCAGTGCATCAATATTATCTCTATGTATATCGGGAGCAACTGAACTGTAAGGCATCTGCCCTTTCGAAATTTTCAGGAATCGAAAAACATTACTCTTCCCGTACTTACTAACGATATCATTGTGACAGGACACCAACATTCCTACATTCTTCTCGCGCCATAATTCCAAAGTAATGGGATTCCTATCAACTCCTGAGGGATTTGCAAAAAGACAATGAAAAAGAAAATCCGTCTTAGTACCCACATACTCTTTATACTCGTCTATCATGCCCACACCATTATTTATGCGAATCACCACATCAAATCCATCAATGTACTCACCTACTTTGTCTACATATGCGGAATCAGCCCCTCCGATTACAGCCACACGTTTACCCTTGAACCAGTTTCTGTCGAAAGGAACAAAAGCTTTGCGTCTCAAACGATTAAACTTGTATTCCCAAATTCGAGAAGCAATCTTTCGCTTAACACTTTTCAATTTACTCTCAATGTAGGAAGACATAATGCTATAAATATATAACTCAAAACAAATCTGCGTATCTGCAAAAATTCTCTGGCTACAAAATTAGTCTAAAACAGCCATCCGAAAAAAAATATCTATTACAGCTCATGGGCTGTCTCTCAATATTCTCAGCAAACTTCGTCATTTATTCACTTCAAAAGGCCAGTGACTATGTTATTACTATGTTATTCGAAATAACAACACATATAATAGCAAGCAACAAACATTATATATTGTTCATTTTTTATTCGACTTTCAATAACTAGTAACGTCACGACACTTGACTACGAATCTCTATTTGAAATTTCTATATACTACGTTAAGTACGAATACATTAACTAATTTATACGTATTCTACCACCTTCTCTACGTTTCATAGAATCTGAGCGCTGGAAACACTGCATATCGACTGCACAGGCTGGAGCATTTTATGCCATATTCTTCTTACCTTTATCCTCAATTTTACAAAACCCCATACCCATTTGCTAACCGACAACTAATGAATATTAAATATACGGCACAGTTTCTTAAAAAGGTGGAGCAGATATATGAAGAGGCAAAATATATCGTCCGCTATGAAAAGGGTAATTTCGCCTCGGGCTACTGTATGCTGGAGCATAAAAAAGTGGTGGTAGTCAACAAATTTCTCAATACAGAAGGCCGCATTAATGCCCTTCTGGAAATTTTACCATCTATCCGTATTGGCCAAAACCTGCTCAGTGAAGCTTCTCTAAAAATGCTCGGCCAGCTTAATATCACGCCCCAGCTTATCGAAAATTAAGAAGCCGCGCCAATAGCTTTACTAGACCGAAAACTTTATAAAATATTCTAAGCTTTGAAAATAACTTTCTTAGGAACCGGAACTTCCCAAGGCGTGCCCATGATTGGCTGCGACTGCCCGGTCTGCCGGTCTGCCAACCCCAAAGATAAACGCCTCAGAAGTTCTATATGGATTCAAAATGAAGACACTAGCGTCGTGATTGATACGGGGCCGGATTTTAGATACCAAATGCTCCGCGCCCATGTACGCCATATCGATGGCATTTTATATACACATGAACATAAAGATCATGTGGCCGGCCTGGATGATGTACGCGCTTATAACTTCTGGAGCAAACAAGATATGAATCTCTATGCCAATGCCGGCACCGAAGCGATTATACGCAAAGAGTTTCACTATGCCTTTGCTAAAGAACCCTATCCGGGTGTACCTCAGTTGAATATCATTCCGCTTCATGGACAGGATGTTATTATCGGCTCGCTTAGGTTTCAAACCATTAAGGTGCTGCATTATAAACTTGAGGTCTATGGCTTCCGTGTGGGCGATTTTACCTACATCACAGATGCCAACTATATTGCACCTGAGGAAATGGACAAAATAAGAGGAACAAAAGTTCTGGTGCTCAATGCACTACGTTACGAAAAGCATATATCACACTTCACGGTGCCCGAAGCTGTGGCCATAGCTCAGGAGATAAATGCCGACCAAACTTATTTTACACATATGAGCCATCAGGTGGGCCTGCACGATGAGGTAAATGCCTCGCTACCACCAAAAATTGCGCTAGCCTACGACCAACTTTGCATCGAGATATAGCACCATGGACACCTTTCTATACCGCATATTTATACTGATATATATAACGGCCGCAAGGCTGCTATCGCTCTGGAATGCCAAGGCCAGAGCGCTCGTAAAAGGCCGGAAAGGTCTATTAAACAAAATAGAAGCGAACTTGTCAGTAGCCCCCCGACAAAACCGCATATGGATACATTGTGCCAGCATGGGTGAGTTTGAACAAGGCCGCCCGATAATAGAAAAATTAAAAAGTAATAATCCGGACTGTATTATTATTCTCACGTTCTTTTCGCCCTCGGGATATGAGGTGCGCAAAAACTACCCGCTTGCCAATTTTGTTTATTACCTACCCTTTGATACTCCGGGTAATGCCAAAAAATTTGTGGATATAGTACAACCCAGTGTTGCAATTTTTGTGAAATATGAACTCTGGTACTTTTTTCTCAAAAATTTGTACGCACGCAAGGTTCCAACCATTCTTATTGCAGCTATCTTTCAGCCCCGCCATGTATATTTCAAAGCTTATGGCAGTCTGCACCGACGCATGCTGAGCTTCTTGACACATCTTTTTGTGCAGAATGAAGCCTCTAAAAAGCTGCTTGCCGGTATTGGCATCAACAATGTAAGTGTGGCGGGCGATACACGCCTGGACAGTGCCCTGGCTTTCGCACAAACCGAAAGAGCTTACCCGCTTATCGAAGCGTTTAAAGGTTCCGACAAATTGATAATTGCGGGCAGCACCTGGATAGACGACGAAAATCTGCTCCATCAGAGCCTCTCCGTGCTCAAAAGTCATGGTATAAAACTCCTACTGGTACCGCATGAGATTCATCAGTCACATCTAGACAAAATAAAGGAGGTATTTAATACTGAGGAGCTTACTTTTTATTCTCATTCAGCTGTGAGGCCAGAGCATAAGGTGATGGTGATGGACAATATGGGCCATCTGGCCTACTTATATCGCTACGCTGATTTTGTATGGATTGGTGGCGGATTTACCAAAACGGGCATTCATAACAGTATAGAAGCCGCGGTGTATGACAAAGCGCTCTGCTGGGGACCAAGGTACAATCGCTATCAGGAAGCCATGGATCTTATTGCCGCAGGAGCGGCCTATAGCTGCCCAGACAGTGAGCAATTCACCGCACAAGTGTTGCGCTGGCTGCAGCATCCTGAGGAGCATAAAAAAGCAGAAATGGCCGCACACCGGTACGTAAATCAAAACAAAGGTGCCAGCATAAAAATTATCAATCTCCTCCGGCAGCAGGGGCTGCTCTAATCTTTACTGGCGAATCGTAATCTAAGCAGGCCAGTTTTGGCTAACACTTAACGAAGCTCACGCATCCGAAAAGGTATTGCCCCTGAAACCCCCATTCACCCGGTTGGCTGAGATGAGAAAGGTACACTTCACATGTGCAAAAAAGTCCGTTATGTTACAGACCTAGTGTATAAATAATTATTCCTGTCCTCACGCATGAAATTACCCTGTCCAAAACTGCATCTAAAAAAGTTACTAGGCGCTAAAATATCTTTTTGTGGTATATAATAATGATTGGAAAGTAACGTCATCAAGGCTCCATTTATACCTGCCGGCAGCAGTTTCTGTCAGCCATTGCTCCGCTGTAGCATAGTCAGGAAATGAGCTAATCATGTCCAGACTTTCCTCATAAGCCGAACGACTATTAGCAAAGAGTTCGTTCATAAACTGGTATTTGTCATTGATGGCAATGAAAGAGCGAATATCTTTTTGCGGTTGGAAAAAAAACTCCGGGGCGGCGGTCTCTGCAGCCCTGTCTTTCACTTCCGGCAATTCAAAATGTATCTCAGAGAAAATCTCCGGCTCATCTACTGCAGACGGCTCAATATAACCTCCAAAATCTTCATCATTGATTACGATTTTGGGGCCGCAAGTGCCTACAGCTTCGTCTGCCGGCGACAACTCAGTTCGATTTTCAGCCCTCACATCTTCCTCTGTTACCAATACATCCGTGGCTATCACGGCCTCCTCGGCTTGTGGCTGCTGGTCTGTAGGTGGTAGTTCGGATTCGTTAATAGCATCTTCTATTTCAGGT
Source organism: Edaphocola sp. (assembly GCA_035304405.1). Taxonomy (GTDB): domain Bacteria; phylum Bacteroidota; class Bacteroidia; order Chitinophagales; family Chitinophagaceae; genus Edaphocola. The sequence goes on along the minus strand of DATGQB010000060.1, from coordinate 796 downwards.
ACCAAATTTATTGGTGCTTCTGGCTCAGGCGCAGCAATTGCTTGGATATTTTCCGCAGACGACAACTCCTGAGCTTCAGGTATTGAAGCCGCTACCTTTTGACTTGCTACCGGGTCGGCAGGCACCTCTTCTGATGGCGATTCTGGCAGCTCATGCTCACCTAATGACAAGTCTGGCACCACCGCTGCTGATGGTGCATCGGTCGCCTCTACTTTCTCCTCCATTTGGGCTGCTACATGTATTCTCCGTGTTTGCGACTGCAAAGCCATCAAATCAGACTTGGCTTCAAGCAGGTCGGCATAGATAACACGGGTGTAATCTAGCATCAAATCAATATCAATTATTTGTCTTTCTCCTGTTTGTGAGGCGAGGTTCTGAAGCTTATTGAGCAGGCTTTGAATTCGTTCCATGATAATATCCGTTCATGCAAATATAAGGAACTAAAAGCTAAAACTACATACCCTATACTTTGCGACAAGTGAAGCATTAGGGCCTTAGCCCAAGCCGCGTGAGGGACAGCAACGGAAAGCCCACAGCAGTGCGAACTGCGTGGAGCACTGCGAGGACTTGCAGGCAATGGCCCTACCCGCCGCTGCCCGGCATCACAAAGCTAGGTGTTAGCACAAAGCACCTAAGGGCTGAGGCGGGGCACTAACTATAAAAAAATTAAAATCTACAACTTACTGCTCTACATCGTAGAATATTTTGTAGTACTTTCTACCATCCTCATCGATACCCTGCTCTATCTTGCTTCTGTCACCGTGAATGTAAATATGGAAGTTTTTATCCAGCTTAA
>DATGQB010000059.1:0-2668 GCA_035304405.1 Edaphocola sp. | reverse complement strand
GAATTTAAAAGAAAATTATTATGGCAAATAATCCACAAAATAGCTCAAAAAGCATAATAAATTATGGTTTTTGAGCTATTGAAGTGGATTAGAAGCAAGAATAATTTTATATAAAGAGTCTAATGCGTAATCTGGGTTTAAGCTTGGATTGGATTACGTTTGGCCAGGCCCACGTAATGCTTGATATTCATCCAGAAAGCGAGTATCATGTAGATAATCAAGGGAGAACCAAGGGTTAGGAAGGAGATATAAACAAACCAAAGCCTAATCCTGGAAGTGGCAATATTAAGCTTTTCTCCAATCTTAGTGCACACCCCAAAAGCCTGATACTCAACAAAACTTCTCAAACGGATTAATGGTCCATTCATGATTTTACTACTATTACTGATATACATGAGGCAATTCTTCCAATAAAAAAATCTTTCCTCACAATTTGTGTAATATTCAGGAAAGATTTTCAGGAAAATTACGCTTTTTTAGCTTTTAGATTTTTAGCCTTTTTCGGTCTGCTCACGCCGAAAGTGCCATTAGTAATTTTCCCGCGTTTTGTACGATTGTCTCCTTTTCCCATTGCTAAAAAACTCTATTAGGTGATGAATAAAATTTTCGACAAAATTACAAAATAAAAGTGGAATAACGATGACTCCACTTCTATACTAAAAGGTTAAAATGGGTAGCTGAACGTATTTTTATTTCTTCTTACCACCAATTTTTGTTGCAAATTCTTTACCTGCCTTAAACTTAGGTACTTTGCGAGCTTTTATTTTGATTACTGCGCCAGTTTGAGGATTGCGACCGTTACGAGCAGAGCGCTCAGAAACTGAGAACGTACCAAAGCCAACAAGTGTAACTTTGTCGCCACCTTTTAATGCTGCAATAACGTTTGAAGTAAAAGCATCTAAAGCATCATTTGCTTGCGCTTTGGTCAAACCAGCGTCTTTAGAGATTTTGTCAATCAATTCAGCTTTGTTCATAATGGATATGTTTTTAGAATGATGAAATGTAGTAATGTATAGCAAATATAGGCGAATATTTTAGATGACCAAATAAATTGCAACTTTTTTTATGCCCTGTAAACCTTTGTGGTGCTGTGTTTGGAAGCGGTTAGCCAATTAATAGCTTTGGATTAATACTATTGCCGTCGAAGTAATATTTGGTACCTTTGCCTCATGAAGTCGTTTAATGTTCCTGTTCATTACAGAAGCCCTATAATTTCTACTATTAAGTCGTATCGCAAGACTCAAGATCGTTTAAAAAGGGATTTTAGCCCTAGTAGACTGTTGTTGTCTCGCACAGAAATAGTGCTGGCACGGCATTTTGGCTTTTGTTATGGCGTGGAAAATGCTATAGAGATTGCGTTTAAGGCCATTCATGACAATCCCGGTAAGCGCATATTTCTGCTCAGCGAGATGATTCATAATCCTCAGGTTAACGCAGACCTCATTGCCGAAGGTCTTCAATTTATTATGGATACTAAGGGAAATCAAATCATTCCCTGGGATGAGCTGAGTGCCGAAGATATTGTTATTATTCCTGCTTTTGGAACAACTTTGGAAATCGAGCAGATACTAAAGGATAAGGGTATCCAACCTACTTTGTATAACACTACTTGTCCGTTTGTGGAGAAGGTATGGAATCGCTCCGAGAAAATAGGGCAGGAGGGATATACTATTGTGGTGCATGGTAAGCCCAATCATGAAGAGACTCGTGCTACTTTTTCGCATAGCAAGGCTACTACGCCTACAGTTGTGGTGAAAGACTTATATCAAGCGCAGCGCTTGGCCCGATATATTACCGGAGAGGAGCCGGCCGAGGCTTTTTACACGGAGTTTGCAGGGCAGTATTCTGAAGGCTTTGATGTGATTAATGATTTGAAACGTATAGGTGTGGTAAACCAAACTACCATGCTGGCAAGTGATACGCAAGGTATTGCAGAGTTTTTGAAACAAACCATCATGGCGCACTTCAATCTGGATGAGCGTACTATTAAATCACAATTTGCCGACACTCGGGACACCCTTTGCTATGCTACCAATGATAACCAAACTGCTGTTTCGGAAATGCTGGCCACACCAGCAGATTTTGCATTGGTGATAGGCGGCTACAATTCTAGTAATACATCGCATCTGGTAGAGCTCTGTGAGCAGGTGCTGCCAACCTATTTTATCAGCAATGAAAGCTGTCTGATTGATGAAAGTCTTATAGAGCACTTTGATTTGCATGAAAAGAAGACTATTCGCACGGAGGATTATGCTTCGGGTTTCCCTTCTCCAATGCGCATACTCATTACTTCGGGTGCCAGCTGCCCTGATGCCTTGGTAGAAAAAGTGATTCAGCGCCTAGTAGCACTATTTGATACCGAAGAGGCACTGGAGCAGGCCTTAGCGGAGTTTCGGCAGCCCTAATGGGCACATCGATTGACCAATTTGAGAGGGGCAATGCGTAAAAGTTTACATTCAGCCGGCAGGCTAAGGCAAACTATCTCCCTAGGCGCGGGGCCGGGGCACGCCCCAATAATAAACCCAGATTACGCATTAGGCTCTTTATATAAAATTATTCTTGCTTCTAATCCACTTCAATAGCTCAAAAACCATAATTTATTATGCTTTTTTCACTATTTTGTGGATTATTTGCCATAATAATTTTCTTTTAAATTCCTAATGCGTAA
>DATGQB010000058.1:0-2828 GCA_035304405.1 Edaphocola sp. | reverse complement strand
GCAATATCTAAGCCTCACCGGACTGCCTGCCGGGGCATCGGTTAAAGTTATAGATGTTAACGGAGTTGTGGTGTACTCTAGCCAAGTAATGAGTACTGAGATGCATATCGACCTGAAAAATCAGCCGACAGGTGTTTACCTGGTTCAGGTTTGGTTGCAAGACCAAGAAATGGCTCAATTTAAGGTAGTTAAGGAATAATAAAATGGTGAAAAATGCTTAGCATATTTGCACGTTTTTAATTCTTTACTAAGTTTTTCATACTAATATCCCCCGGCATTGTCCATACATGGATTATATGCTAGGGGGATTTTTTTTACATACATATGAGGATTTAACCCAGATTACGCATTAGGAATTTAAAAGAAAATTATTATGGCAAATAATCCACAAAATAGTGAAAAAAAGCATAATAAATTATGGTTTTTGAGCTATTGAAGTGGATTAGAAGCAAGAATAATTTTATATAAAGAGTCTAATGCATAATCTGGGTTTAAACTGCGCGGCGAGGACTTGCAGTACAAGCGAGTCTTATGGCAACTAAATGTTGCTATAAGGCAAGGGTTGCGAACGCAGTTTACCCGACCCGAAAGGGCACGCCACAAAAAAAGGCAAAAGCATGAATCCGAATATCGGAGCAGCTTTTGCCTTTTATACTTATTAGGAATGACTAAAGTTGATAATCTTTGAGGAATTGCTCGGCAGCTATCATATCGTTGTGAAGCAGCCTGTCGGTATCGTAAAAAGCTACGCGCTGTCTAAATGCAGCATGCAACTTCTCTATGGCTTCGGAAGATGTTTCCGGCCTTCTGAAATCCATAGCCTGCGCAGCTACCATGAGTTCGATAGCCAGTACCTTACGCACATTGTCGATAACGTGCTTCAGTTTGGTAGCGGCATTGGCGCCCATGCTCACATGGTCTTCCTGACCATTGGAGCTCACGATACTATCTACAGAAGCCGGTGTGCAATATTGCTTGTTTTGGCTCACCAGGGCTGCTGCAGTGTACTGAGCAATCATGAAGCCACTGTTAAGTCCGGCATCCTTGGCAAGGAAGGGCGGCAAACCTCTCTGACCGCTCACCATCAAATAGGTACGACGCTCAGAGATATTGGCGAGCTCTGCCATGGCAATAGCCAGGAAATCAAGGTTTAATGCTAAAGGCTGACCGTGAAAATTGCCCCCACTGATAATCATATCCTCCTCTTCGAATACGATTGGATTGTCTGTAACTGAGTTGATTTCCGTTTCGAATACGCTATTTATGTTACGTGCAGCATCTTTTGTGGCTCCATGCACCTGAGGGATGCAACGGAAAGAGTATGGGTCTTGCACCTGCACTTTGTGCTTTTGCTGCATGCTACTGCCCTCGAGTATTTCACGAATATAGCTGGCCGTTTCGATTTGACCCTGATGAGGACGCACACGGTGTATAGGATGAGCAAATGGCTCAACCTTGCCATCAAAAGCCTCGAGCGACATAGCTCCGATGATATCTGCCCACTGGATAAGCGCATGGCTATGCATCATATTATATACCGCATAGCTGCTCATAAATTGGGTACCGTTGAGCAGTGCCAAGCCTTCTTTGGCACCCAGGCTCAGCGGCTCCAGCCCTAGCTCTGATAACACTTCTATACTAGGACGCTGCACCCCCTTGTACCAAACCAGCCCCTGACCGATGAGTGGGAGGCTCAGATGGGCAAGCGGTGCCAGATCGCCAGAAGCGCCGAGCGAGCCTTGCTCATATACCACTGGGAGTATATCTTCGTTATAAAAATGCACCAAACGCTGGATGGTAGCTTCTTGTATGCCGCTAAAGCCTTGTCCGAGGCCCAAGATTTTGAGCAGCAACATTATTTTGACAATCTCTTGTGGAACAGGATTGCCGAGACCGGTAGCGTGAGAGCATACAAGATTTTGCTGCAATTGGCTGAGCTGACTCTTGTCGATACGAACATTGCAGAGGCTACCGAAGCCGGTATTGATACCGTAGAAAATCTGTCCGCTATCAATCTTCTTTTCCAGAAATTGACGATTTGCCCTTACGCGGCTAAGTGTATCTTCAGACAAACATATTTTGTCGTTTAAATAAAGAGGGATTTCCGAGATGGAAATATATTGTGGTAAAGTTTTCATCTTGACTGCTATATAATTAGCTGCAAAGATACATAATGAGCAAAGATTATTACTGAGCAATTGCAAGGGTGGCCACACTAATATTGCATTTAGCCCCCCTCAGGGCCTTGCCACAGGCAGCGATAGTAGCACCTGTGGTGAGTACATCGTCTACTAGTAGTATGTGCTGGCCTTCCAACTCGCCAGGGTCTCTCAATTCGAAAGCGTCTTTGACATTAGATTCCCGTTCAGCTCTGCTCATTGTTGTTTGGGAAGCAGTCTTTCTATTTCTGATAAGTATATCATTACAAACGGGGATATTGGTAACCGCTGAGATACCCTGAGCAATCATCTCTGACTGATTATAGCCCCTAAGCTGCTGTTTGGACCAATGTAATGGAACCGGCATTATAGCATCAATGCCATCAAACCAATTGTATAGTGCAAATCGCTCAGCGAGCATTTCGCCGAGAAAAATGCCCAAATCGGGCTGGTTTTGATATTTAAGGGCATGCATGACATTGCGCAAGATACCCTCTTCTACAAAATAACAGAGGGCAGCAGCTTTGACGAGAGGGAGTTTGGTGAGCAGACGAATATGTGCTTCTGCACTTTCGCCTCGTTCCATTTCGGTATAGGGCAGCTGATGCAGGCAGGTGAAGCACAAGAAGTTTTGCTGACTGCTAATATTGGACTCGCAGGCCACACAAT
>DATGQB010000057.1:0-10193 GCA_035304405.1 Edaphocola sp. | reverse complement strand
GCAGCCATTTCAGGTAGTGAAGACCAAGCACCTTTGGCGAAGATAATGGTAGGCACTTCATCCTTTACAGCAGCCACAATCTGATTGATATATTGCAATGAGAATGTCTCAAAATCTTCCTTGCTGAGGAGCCCGCCCCAGCTATCAAAAATCTGGAGCATATCAGCCCCGGCTGCAATCTGCCCTTTGAGATAATCGATTGTCGCATCTGTAATCATCTGCAGCAATTGATGCGCCAGTTTGGGATTTTGATAGCAAAAACCCTTTGCCTGATCAAAAGCCTTGCTTCCTTTACCCTGCACCATATAACAAAGCAGTGTCCACGGAGCACCGGCAAATCCAATAAGCGGCACCCTGCCATCCAATTCCTTTTTGATTAAGGCTATGGCATCATATACATATTGCAGGCGCTCTGCAGCACCGGCTACTGTAATTCTTTTCAGGTCATCCTCGGTCTTGATAGGCTCAGGGAGTAATGGTCCTACCTTCTCTACCAACTGCACCTCCATACCCATGGCTTGAGGCACTACCAGAATATCAGAAAATAATATGGCAGCATCTACGCCAACAATATCTACCGGTTGCAGCGTAATGGCACAGGCCAACTCCGGCGTCTGGCAGCGCTCAAAAAAAGAATAGCGCTCTCTCAGTTCGATATATTCAGGCAGGTAGCGACCAGCCTGACGCATCATCCATACTGGAGTGCGCTCAGTAGGCTCACCTAATAAGGTTCTTATAATTAAATCGTTTTTCAGATGCTTATCTCTTCTCATTATACTGAATATAAATTAAAATACAGCTTTTCATTAACTGCGTACCGGAGGATCTCAATATAACCAGCACTTGAAGAGCACTCGGCGCTCCCTTTCAGCACTTTAGCACTCGCAGTATCGTTGGCAAAGGTAATGGTATTATCCTGAATAACAGAATGCAGGCCCTCCTCAACTGCTTTCCTCTCATAATGAATGGGATAGCAAAGCCTGCAACAGCAAGTTTCCTGCTCCGCAGGCAGGTTTTATCAGGACTGCAACTATTTGTAGCGCAACGCTGCCAGAGAACTAGCGTTTGAAGGGCTATTGCGCTTTCACATACCGAAGTGCCAATTCTACCACTGCTGCCTCAGAGGGCTCAGCGGCAATCGCTATCCTGGCAGCTTTGCCTTTCAGGGCACCGGCTGTAGTAGTACCAATAGCAATAGCTACTGTACTATCCGCAATATTATTCATGCTACAATAACTCTCCACCCCAGAAGGACTAAAAAAAAGAAGCACATCAGGTATATAATCTATGTGGTGAGGGCTTGCTATGTTGCGGTACACTTCTATACTTTCAAAGGCGATACCAGCTTGAGACAAAACCTTAGGTATGGTGGGCAGGGCCTTATCACCTCTAAACAACCATAGCTCCCCGCCCTGATACTGCTCCTTTAATGTCTGCGCCAGTTCTTGAGCATATGGGAAAGCTGAAATTGATTTGAGACCGGAAAATACATCCCGCACCGACCGCTCTGTAGCTCCGGCGATACAGTATATTTGATTTACTAATGGCAGCTCGCTTATCCGCTCCTTGACTGCATTCACTGCGTGCACACTGGTAAACACTGCGGTAATGGGCCTACCGTCTGTTGAGGGTAAAGCGATATCCTTACAATAACTCAGTTGAATAAAAGGGCGCATATCCAAAACTACGCCCGCCTGCCGCAATCTTTGCTCTTGCTCTGCTCTGAGTATCCTGGTGCTCAGTATTTTCAATCCTGCTGCCAACTTTCACAATTATTTAGAACTACGAAAGTACTAACAATTGTGCGGGCAAAGCATTATTTAGTATTTTTATCAATAATAAACATGAGCGTTATATGCAGCATACAATTAGTAAAAAGACATTGGTTTTAGGAGCATCTGAAAACCCGAGCCGGTACAGCAATCGCGCCATACATATGCTGCGCAGCATCGGTCACGAAGTGGTAGCAATAGGTGCCGAAGCCGGTATGGTTCTGGATGTGGAATACGACAATCAATTGAAAGATTTTGAAGACATTGACACAGTAACCCTCTACCTCAACCCCAAAAGACAAGAACCGTATTTTGATTATATCATCAGCCTCAAACCTAAGCGCATCATCTTCAATCCCGGTACCGAAAATCCTGTTTTGGAAGAGCTCGCTGAGCAAAATGGCATAGAGGCTCTGGAAGCTTGCACCTTAGTATTGCTAAGTACCGGCCAGTATTAGGGTAGTAATAAACTACCATCTCCATAACTCAAGAAACGGTAATCATTCCTGAGTGCATGGTCATATATTTTTCGCCAACCCTCTCCCACCAGTGCCGATACCAATAACAATAAGGTACTTTTGGGTTGGTGAAAATTCGTTATCAATCCATTTATCATTCTGAATTGATAACCGGGCGCGATTATAATCTGTGTTCTCAGCACTAATTTTTGAGCATTTTTCTGATCCAGATGAGCCAAAATCGCTTCAAGGGCATCTATAGGCTTCAAATCTACCTCACCCTGTTCATAAGGCAGCCATTGACTCACTGCAATGCTCCCATCTTCTATGGCAATACCATTAAGCAATTGCCATCCTATCCAAAACAGACTTTCTAAGGAACGACATGAAGTAGTACCCAGAGCTATTATTGGCTTTGAAGCTCTTAGTTTCTCTAGCAATCTGTTGAGCGTAGTCCTACTGACCTCCATCCACTCTGCGTGCATGTCATGCCCCTCCATGGTCTCAGCCGAAACGGGTTTAAAGGTGCCCGCCCCTACATGCAAGGTCAGCGATTGAGTATGTATGCCGCTTTCTTTAAGCCTAGCCAGTAGCCCCTCCGTAAAATGCAGTGAAGCTGTAGGCGCCGCCACACTTCCCGACTCTCTCGCAAATACAGACTGGTAGGAGGCTTCATCATCGGCAGTAGCTTCACGGTTTATATACGGTGGCAAGGGCACATTGCCGGCACGCTCTAGCACTTCTGCAAAGCTGAGTGTAGCATCATTCCAGAATAGTCTCAGCAGCCAGGTGCCATCCACATTAGCCACACGCTCTGCATACACCTCCAGATTTTGGCGCTCCAAAATGAGCACTTGCCCCTGCTTCCACTTTGATGCCCCTCCAATCATGCATCGCCAGTACACTTCTCCTCTCATTGCCATTGCTGTAGGCACATCCGCATATCGGGAGTCAGGCTCCAGACAAAAAACCTCAACCTTACCGCCGGTAGGCTTTTTAAAATATAGGCGCGCATGCACCACTTTGGTTTGATTATACACCAGCAGACTCTCGGCAGGCAATGCTGCACCTATCTCCTTAAAAGTACGGTCCTGAATAGTTCCGCTCTTATACACCAATAATCTGGCAGCATCTCGCTCTCTAAGGGGAAATAGTGCAATCTTCTCGTCCGGAAGCGCATAGTTATAGTCTTCTATCTGAATATTCTTTGGATGCATACCGATTATTGGTTAATGAAAAAACAGAACACCTCTTTAGGACCATGCACACCGGTAACCAGAGTTTTTTCTATATCAGCTGTACGACTAGGACCGGTATTAAGATTAATCATCGACGGCATATTATTTACGCCATATTTATTTTGCATCATCTGCAAAGCGATATCGATATCCGCAACAATGTTATGTGCATATATCACCACAATATGCGCAGGAAAATAAATAGGTGCGGTACGGCCATACTGCTGCTTGCTGCTGAAGAGCAGACTTCCGGTGCGGGCTATAGCTGCTTCGCAATCGGTAATGCAGGCATCTGTAGCCTCGTGTCGAAAGCTCATCTCGCGCACGAAATTCAAACCCTGCCCTACCAGAAAACTAAACATATCCGAACGCGCACATACCACTTCCTTCCATTCTTTGGCCGCTGCCAAATGATATAACTGTCGGGCAAAGTCTTTGTCATCCTCACAGAAGATAAAGTGACCACCACTCTTCACAAATTCAAAGGCAAAACTCTCTTCAATGGTGTCTTTGGGCAGCGGAGCATACAAGTTGGGCTCGGGTCCCTGTTCTATTTCAGGGAAAGGTTTTTTCACCTGCTCTTGAACAAGTGCTTCGCGCACTCTACGCAAAATATTCTCTTTTGCTCTGGATGTTTTCAGTACTGCCATAGCCTTTGCTGTTTTAAAGCGCAAAACTAAGCATCATTTCGTCAATAACGTGGATGAAATTTGGCCAGGGTATCCCGCAAAAAGCGCCTGTCCAGATGGGTGTAAATTTCTGTGGTGGTAATACTCACATGACCAAGCATTTCCTGCACCGCCCGCAAATCGGCCCCATTTTCCACCATATGGGTAGCAAAACTATGGCGGAGGATATGGGGATAAACCCGCTTTTGAATGCCGGCCGCTGCGGCTGCATCTTTCACTATATTGTATATCATAATTCTGCTCAAAGCAGCGCCTCGTCTGTTCAGAAATAAAATATCCTCCGCCCCTTTTGCTATGCGCAAATGCGCCCTTACATGCACTTTGTATAAGTCTATCAGTTGGGCAGCGGTATCACCCAGTGGTATCAATCGTTCTGCATTGCCTTTACCAATGACTCTCAGGTAACCCACCTCGGGATAAATGTTAGAAATCTGCAGTTGTGTAAGTTCCGACACCCTTAAGCCGCAGCCGTATAATGTTTCGAGTATGGCTACATTACGCTGCCCTTCGGCACTACTTCTGTCCACGGCGGCAATCATCTTATCCACTTCTGCAACACTTAAGATATCCGGAAGTTTACGCTGTAGCTTTGGGCGCTCCAAAAACTCAGTAGGATCATCCGATATCTCCTTTTCCAGTACCAAATAAGCAAAAAAGGCACGCAGTGCAGACGTAAGCCTGCTTTGTGAGGCTGCCGCATACTCATGCTGATGCAAAAACTCCAAGAAAGAACTCAGATGCTCTATTGATATGTCGGACACCGCAACGCAAGCGCTTTGCTGACTGAGGTATTGGTCAAAAATCAAAACATCGTTTAAATAAGCGGCCACACTATTCTGCGACAAGCCCTTCTCAAGTTGTAAATACGCTTTAAAGCCCCTCAAATAATGTGCTATCATACCGAAATATTAGCGCTGCTCCTCCAATAGCAGCCTGCCCAAAATTATCTATTTTGCCGCTATAATTGTATATTTGAAAATATGAAGAATAGCCGATTTGCAAAAATCCTAAAAACCTATCTGGATATTACCATAAATGCCGGCATGGGCTTTGCCGATGATAAAGCACCTAAGCTAAGTGCAGCACTCGCTTACAGTACTATTTTCTCTCTTCCGCCCATGCTACTCCTAATTATCATTGTGGGCGGCACATTTTACGGCGAGCAAGCTATTACGGGACAGCTCTTTGGTCAGCTAAAAGATTTTATGGGAGAAGAAGCGGCGCTGCAGATTCAGGATGTAATGTCTAAAATCAACTTTCAGAAAAACAGCACCATCGCTACGGTAATTGGTATCGTAGCCCTGATGATGGGAGCCACCGGGATTTTTGTAGAAATTCAGGATTCATTGAACCTTATCTGGGGTGTAAGAGCGAAACCTAAAAAGGGCATTATCAAAATTTTGCTCAGTCGCTTGCTCTCTTTCAGTATGATCATCGCAGTGGGCTTCCTACTATTAGTGACCTTGATTTTGAATGCCCTGATTATTACTGTCAGCACATATGTTCGTGAAGATATTCTTAATGAATTTATTCTGAAGGTAAGTGAAGTTACGGGACGCTCCATACCTCAGATTCCGGTGGGCGTAATCGGTATCGTCAATAGTTGCTTTACTTTCATTGTACTAGTGGTATTGTTTATGGCCATATTCAAAATGCTGCCTGATGTAAAAATCAGATGGAAACAAGTATTGCCGGGTGCTATCGTGACCACGCTGTTATTCTTTTTAGGCAAGTATTTGATAGGTCTCTATATTGGCAGCAATACCATGGCCAGCTTGTATGGTGCTGCCGGTTCAGTCATTGTTTTGCTGCTCTGGATATATTTCTCGGCCTTTATTCTTTATTTTGGAGCCGAATTTACCAAAGCGCACACCGAATACTTCGGCGGAAAAATAAAACCCAATTCTTTTGCCGAGTGGTCAGACAAAGTGCTTTTAAAAGAATATCTGGCGAAAGAAGCGTCAAAGCAGCAAGTTACTGACGAAGAGCCCAAAGCTCAGGATTAAACTAATACATGAGTCAACCATGAACAGCTTCAATACAATATTTAAGATACAAATATTTGGAGAATCTCATGGCGAGGGCGTAGGCCTCGTCATCGATAATGTACCCCCGGGCATCCCTTTATCGGCCGAGGATTTTCTGCAAGATATGCAAAGGCGCAAAGGCGGACAAAAAGGAGCCACACCACGCGTGGAGGAAGACATACCCGAAATCAAAACTGGTATGTTTAATGCCTACACCACTGGAGCGCCAATCATGTTATGGATTGCCAATAATAATACGCGCAGCGCCGATTACGAAAAGCAAAGGGCATTCTTCCGCCCCGGCCATGCCGATTGGGTTGCACACCACAAATTCAAGGGTTTTGAAGACTATAGAGGGGGTGGGCACTTCAGCGCCAGGCTCACTGCAGGCATCGTGGCTGCCGGGGTTATCGCCAAGAAAATTCTTAAAAATATCCACATAAATGCCCGGGTCACAGCCGTTGGCGGGCTATCGGACGTTGCTGCGGGTTTGCAAAAAGCTATCGATGCCAAAGACAGTGTGGGGGGCATCGTCAGCTGCACCATCGATGGGATACCTGCGGGCTGGGGAGAGCCTTTCTGGGACAGTATAGAAAGCCGATTGGCTCAGGCGATGTTTGCTATCCCCGCCGTAAAAGGAGTAGAATTTGGCGAAGGCTTTGCCGCTGCGGCAATGTTCGGGTCAGAACATAATGACACTTATATTGATGCCGAAGGAAACACCGCGAGTAATCATGCCGGCGGTATTATTGGTGGCATCAGTAACGGGAATCCCATAAATTTCAATGTAGCTTTTAAGCCTACGGCATCGACCCCAAAAACCCAGAAGAATTTTAATCACCAAAGCGGACAGATAGAAGATTTTTCGGTTAAAGGTCGTCATGATTTATGTGTAGCTTTGCGTGCTCCGGTAATTGTGGAGGCGATGACGGCAATTGTACTTACAGACCTCTATATGCTTTCCCGGATAAGATAATAAAAGGCTAAGGCACAATGAATTTTAAAATGCTGGCGCGGGTAATGCGCTTCCCCAATCTGCTCATTATCTTCCTCACACAATTATTGTGTTGGTACTGCCTTATCCGACCCCTTACCTTGTTTTCAGAGCAGCCGCTCTTCCTTTCCGGCTCAAGAGCCCTGCTATTGGCTTTGGCTACTACACTCATTGCCGGTGCCGGCTATATCATCAATGATTATTTTGATGTACGCATCGACACGATAAACCGTCCCGACAAATCACTGATAGGCAAAGACATCAACCCTAAAGAGGCTATCGTACTGCATACAGTTTGCAATGCGGTGGGCTTATCAATATTTGCTTACCTAGCCTATCTCATGCGGCAGCCTATGGCTATGACCATCCCGGTCATCTGCACCATACTGCTTTGGTTTTATTCTACACATTTCAAAAGACAATTCGTTATCGGCAATGTAGTAGTGTCGCTGCTTACCGCACTGTCCATACTCATCCTGCCGGCTTTTGAGCCTACCGCCAACAGCATAGCCACATCGCCCTTTCTGGTGAATGTACAGGGTAAGTTATATCTGAGTCCGCTATGGGCATTGCTAGTGTATAGTGGCTTTGCCTTCCTGCTCAACTGGATAAGGGAAGTGGTAAAAGATTTGGAAGATTTCAAAGGCGATGCAGCAGATGGCTGTATTACCATGCCTATTAAAATCGGCATGGCCGCCACGCATAAATTCATCAAGGTATTATTGGCGCTTACTCTTATTATTCTGATTTTAGCTTCCATTGCATTAATCAACAAAGGCTGGTGGCTTCCGGCATTGTACATTTGTGGCCTTATCATTAGCCCTTTGGTTTGGATAATGCTGCGCCTCGACCGCTCTACGCAAAGTACGCACTATGCTCGTCTGAGCAAGTTGCTCAAATGGATTATGGTAGCAGGTATAGCTACCTTAATTTTGCTTTATTTATATCAATATCACAGTTAATCAACGCATGAAAATAATATTAGCTTCTCAGTCACCCCGACGGAAACAATTGCTAGAACAGGCCGAAATAAAATTTGAAATTGTGGTAGCCAACACAGATGAAAGCTATCCTGCGGACTTAGCCGTCGACGCAGTACCGGAATTCATTGCCCGCCAAAAGGCAGAAGCGGTATTACAAAGACTACAAGCGGAAGAAAAATGGGACAATGACACACTTATTATTGCCGCAGATACTATAGTAGTGCTCAATAATTCCATCATCGGCAAACCCAAAGACGAGCAGGAAGCGCAGCATATTCTACGCGCACTTTCCGGCCAATGCCATACGGTCATTTCGGGAGTATATATCACCAATGGAAAGCATAGTGATAGCTTTCATAGCAATACCAAAGTGCATTTTGGAGAGCTCAGCGAGGCGCAAATAGCCCATTATATCAGCAATTACCGGCCTTTCGACAAGGCAGGTGCCTATGCCATACAAGAATGGATAGGACTGGTAGGAATTACCGCCATCGAAGGGGATATCTATAATGTCATCGGACTGCCGGTAAATAAAGTTATCAAGAGCCTGCACAATTTTTTTGCCCCGCAAGCTTTATCTTCGTCTCAAACTTAGTGATTTATGCTCCATACTAGTGACACATCTTTGGCGAGTGCGGCTTATATCGCCGGCATGGGAATAATAACATCAATAGGCAACAATCTCGGTGAGCATTTACAAGCTTTGCAACAGAAGCATTGCGGCATTGGTATGCCCCAACTCCTGCAAACGATACATGAGCTCCCTGTGGGCGAAATCAAACTAAGTAATAAAGAACTGGCAACTCGTGCGGGGGTGCTGGCAACCTTGCCCCGCACCGCTTTATTGAGCATTTTGGCCGCCAAAGAGGCAATAGCGCCTTTTGCAGATAAGCTCCGGGGCCTACGCATTGCATTTATCTCGGCCAATACAGTCGGTGGCATGGATCTCACAGAGACGGAATATATTAAGCTTACCACCAAAGAAAAAATAAACCCTCGCAAAGTAATACATCATGAGTGTGGCAGCATTACAGAACTCAGTATCCACGCCCTTGGCTTAGACAATTGCTGGCATACTACCATCAGCACTGCCTGCTCCTCTTCGGCCAATAGTATCATGCTGGCGGCCCGGCTCATCGAGCAAGGAAAAATGGACCTAGTCATTGCTGGCGGTGCCGACGCTTTATCTAAGTTTACGCTCAATGGCTTCAACTCGCTCAAGATTCTGGACAAGGATTTATGCCAACCTTTTGACGAGCACCGCAGAGGCCTCAATCTCGGCGAGGGCGCAGCTTATCTGGTATTGATGAATGCCGCAACCGTCCAAGGTCTGGGAGCACCTGTGCTCGCCCGCCTCAGTGGTTACGCCAATGCCAATGACGCTTACCACCAAACCGCATCCTCGCCAGAGGGTACTGGCAATACACTTGCCATTCAGGGCGCACTACTGCAGGCCGGCCTCCAGGCCTCAGATATAGATTATATCAACCTGCACGGTACCGGCACCGAAAACAATGACCATGCAGAGGGCATGGCTATCGAAAAAGTTTTTGCCGGGCAGCGCATTCCGCCGGCAAGCTCTACCAAATGCTACACCGGCCATACACTGGGGGCAGCTGGTGCCGTAGAGGCCGTCTTTAGCGTGCTAGCCATTCAGCAGCAATGCGCCTGGGCCCATCTGCGCTTGCAAACGCCTATCAGTAGTCAAAGCTGGCAGCCCAATACAGAAATCATACATCAGCCTATCCGTCATGTTTTATCCAACTCATTCGGATTTGGTGGCAACTGTACCTCTTTGGTTATTTCGAAAGAGTAACAGAGGCTTTCAATAATCTAATTTTTCACTGGGCGTGCCCCACCGCAGCATGCACTGCACTAGTTGCGGCTTCGCTTTATTTACTAAAATTCCTTCTCAAACAAATAGGGGAAAAGCTGCGGTGGGTCGGGCCATCCATTCCAAGTCCTCGCAGCACTCCACGCTGTTGCGTGCTGCTGTGGGCTTTCCATTCATGTCCCTCACGCGTAAAGACTC